>DATKFO010000858.1:0-10517 GCA_035544355.1 Thermoanaerobaculia bacterium | reverse complement strand
TGTTTCGAGCGACGAGGTTGCGAAGTGCGCGCAGTCGCGAAGTTGTGCGGTGATCACGCCGTGCAAGCGCGTGATTACGCAACTTCGCAACCCGAATCACGCTACCCAAAGCGGCGACATGGCCGCCGCACTCCACATTACTGAAAGAGTCTTTCTTTCGCGATCAACTCTCTCGTCATCGCATTCGCGTGCTGCCGCGCTGCAGCGATTCTCGCCGGCGCGTCTTCCTCGTGCAGCAACACACTCACTTGCGCGCGCTTGAACAGCGCCATCGGATAGCCGGGATGCGTCGGCGGCACGCGATCGAGCGCGTCGCGCGCTTCGGCGAAATGATTCGCCGATAGATAGAGCACGCCGAGTTCGAGATCGTTCGCGAACTTCGCGCCTTGCGTCGCGCGCGCTTTCTCGAATGCATCGAGTGCCGTCGCGGTATCGCCGACGCTCATTGCGAGCTCGCCGAGGCGCACGAGCTCTGCGCCGGTTGGCGTTCGCATCGTGAATGCTTTCTTGCGCAGCGCGACGGCTTCCGGAATGCGTGCTTGTTGCTCGCGCACGGTTGCGAGTCCTTCGATCGCAGGCAGGCGATCGGGATCGTCGGCGACGACGCGCTCGAGCAGTGGCGCTGCTTGCTCCCAATCGCGTGTGCGGACGTAGTGCAGTCCGAGATACGTGCGGACGTCTGCGGACTCGGGCGCGATCGATTGCGCTTTGCGAAACGCATCGAGTGCATCGGCGTTGCGGCCGAGTGTCGAATACGCAGCGGCGAGATGCAGCACCGCATCGAGATTCGCCGGATCGGCGGACACGATCTGCTCGAAGAGCGGAATCGCTTCGCGATACTGCTCGCGCACGAAGAGCCCCGAGGCCTGATCGAGAATCGGGAAGAGGCGCGTCATGGCGGCGGGACGCGGCGCGTCTTTGCGCACGACCGGCTTCGTCGTCGATGCGACGTATCCGAGGCTTGCGAGCTTTTTGCGTTCTTCGTCGTTGGCGGGTGGAGGGGTGGCGGATGCGGCGGACGGAATCGGATACTCCTGCAGCGCTGCGCGTGCGGATCGGGAGACACTCGCACTCGCGGCGAGATCGTGCGATTCGCTCGGATCCGCGATCACGTCGTAGACCTCGAGCCGTCCCGCGAGAATGCTCTTGAAGCGTCCGTCGACGGCCATCACTTGCGGCTGCCATCCGTAATCGAAGAACGGCTTCATCGCTTCGCCGACGACGACGGGATCTTCGCTCTTCGGCGAATCGACGCTGGCCCAATCGAGAATCGTCTGAAAAATGCGCCGCGTACTGATCGGTTTCGCATCGAATCCGTGCGCGATGCCGGGTCCGACGAACAGCAGCGGCACATGCATCGTCGGCTGATAAAGCAGATTCCCGTGCTGCGACTCGCCGTGATCGCCGAGCCCTTCGCCGTGATCGGCGACGACGACGATCGCTTTGCTGCCCGCAACGCGTTGCTCGAACAGCTGCACGAGCCTTCCGAACTGCGCGTCCATCGCCGCGACTTCGCCGAAATACGGCTGCTTCGCGTAACGCGAGCGGAACGGCTCCGGCGGCGCGTACGGATAGTGTGGATCATAAAAGTGCACCCACAAAAACAACGGCCCGCGCGCATCCTTCGCGAGAAATTCGTCGACGCGATCGGTCGTCGCCTTCGAATCACGCTCCGTCGCATCGCCGCCGAACTCGTCGTCGTACACATCGAACCCCGGCGCGAGCCCGAATCGCCGCGCGAGCGAGAACGCCGACACGAACGCCGCCGTGCGATATCCCGCGCCGTGCAGCTTCTGCGCGAGCAGCGCATTGCGATCGGAGAGATACCGCCCGTTCTCATGCACGCCATGTCCCGCCGGATACAGCCCCGTCATCATCGACGCGTGCGACGGCAGCGTCTGCGGCACCGTCGCATACGCCTGCGTGAACGAGCGCCCGCGCGCCGCAAGTGCATTGAATGCCGGCGTCTCAGCATTGCGCTGATCGGGCCCGATCGCATCGGCGCGGGTGGTGTCGAGTGTGACGAGAAGAACGGACGGCCGGACGGCGGGCGGCGGGGGAGCGGAGCGCTCGCGATGACAGGCGACGAAGAACATCATCGCCAGAAGAATGTAGGGGCGGCCTGCGGCCGCCCGAACCCTCGTGGAGGCGCGGGGGAACGACGTGAGTTCGGGCGGCCGCAGGCCGCCCTTACGAGAGCACGGCGTCATCGCGCGCACTTCTAGCACATCACATCGCGTGACGCGCATCACCCGCCCATGTGTCCCGCGTCCCCGAACCGTTGTGCGCGGATTGCTACCTTCGTCGGCGATGCGACCGATAGCTGAACCGTACAAGATCAAATCCGTCGAGCCGATCCGCATGACCACGCGCGCCGAACGCGAGCGCGCGATCGAACAGGCGGGCTGGAACACGTTCCTGCTGCGCAGCGACGACGTCTACATCGACCTCCTCACCGACAGCGGCACGAACGCGATGTCCGATCGCCAGTGGGCCGCGATGATGCTCGGCGACGAGAGCTATGCCGGCGCGCGCTCGTTCTACAACTTCGAGCGCGCCGTGCGCGAGATCTACGGCTTCAAGCACGTCGTGCCAACACACCAGGGGCGCGGCGCCGAGCACCTCATCTCGCGGATTCTGATCCGGCCGGGCCACGTCATCCCCGGCAACATGTATTTCACGACCACGCGCGCGCATCAGGAGCTGCAGGGCGGCATGTTCGTGGACGTGATCATCGACGAAGCGCGCGACTCGACGGCGTGGCATCCGTTCAAAGGCAACGTCGATCTGCTCAAGCTCGAAGCGGCGATCGATCGCTACGGCGCCGCGAACATTCCATACGTTTGCCTTGCCGCGACGGTGAACCTCGCCGGCGGCCAGCCGGTGTCGATGGAGAACCTGCGCGACGTGCGCGAGCTCACGCAGCATCACGGCATCCGTCTCTGGTGCGACGCCACGCGCGCCGTCGAGAACGCGTATTTCATCCAGCAGCGCGAAGACGGCTACGCGGGCAAATCGGTGCGCGAGATCCTGCGCGAGATGATGTCGTACTTCGACGGCTGCACGATGTCTGCGAAGAAAGACTGCCTCGTCAACATCGGCGGCTTCCTCGCGATGAACGACGACGCGATCCTGCAGCAGGCGCGCGAGCAGGTCGTGATCTTCGAAGGCATGCCGACCTACGGTGGGCTCGCCGGCCGCGACATGGAGGCGATCGCGCAAGGCATCTACGAGATGGTCGACGACGACTACATCTCGTTCCGCATGCGCCAGGTCCGCTACCTCGGCGAGCAACTCCTCGCCGCCGGCGTCCCGATCGTCGAGCCGATCGGCGGTCACGCGGTCTTCCTCGATGCGCGCCGGTTCCTGCCGCACATTCCGAACGATCAATTTCCCGCGCAGACGCTTGCGGCCGCGCTGTACGTCGACAGCGGCGTGCGCTCGATGGAGCGCGGCGTCGTCTCCGCGGGACGCGATCCCGCGACGGGCGAGCATCGCGTGCCGTCGCTCGAGCTCGTGCGCCTCACGATCCCACGCCGCGTCTACACCGACCGGCACATGGACGTCGTCGCGTACTCGGTGAATCGTCTGTTCGAGCAGCGTGACGCCATCGAAGGACTGGATCTCGTCTACGAGCCGCCGACGCTGCGATTCTTCACCGCGCGCTTTGCTCCCGTAAACGTGCTCAAACTGGTGTACGCGTAATGTTCCCGATCGTCGAAACCCAGCTCCTCGGCACGAACGTCAAGCAGTTGACCATCGCCGCGCCGCGCATCGCGCGCAATCCCCGAATACGACGAGCCCGTGTACGACTGCCGCGACCGCGACGTCGTTGTCATCGGCGGCGGCAACACCGCCATGGACGCCGTACGCACCGCGCCGCGGCTCGGCGCGCGCAACGCGAGTCTCGTCTATCGCCGCAGCGAAGCCGAAATGCCCGCGCGTAAAGAGGAAGTCAAACACGCGAAAGAAGAAGGCATCACGTTGCAAACGCTGACGAATCCCATCGCGCTCCTCGGCGACGAACGCGGCTGGCTCACCGGCGTGCGCTGCGAGCGCATGGAGCTCGGCGAGCCCGACGCCGACGGCCGCCGCAAGCCCATTCCGATCCCCAACTCCGAATTCACCATCGACGCCTCGCTCGCAATCATCGCCATCGGCACGAATGCAAACCCGCTCGTACAATCGACGACGCCCGACCTCGCAACGAACAAGAAAAACTACATCGTCGCCGACCCCGAGACATTGCAAACCTCAAAGCCCGGCGTCTTCGCCGGCGGCGACATCGTCACCGGCAGCGCAACCGTGATCCTCGCCATGGGCGCGGGCAGGCGCGCAGCGCGGGGGATCCACGCGTTTCTTTGCGGCGGGGTAGTCCCAAAGTAACGCACAGTGCGTCGCGCGCTCTGATTTGATCTACAGCGAATAGACATTGGGCTTCATTTCAGCGCGATTTGGTGCATTTCAGTGCTGACATTTGGCGACCGTGTAATTCGATTGATAGCCTCGGACGATGTCGTCGCAGTCGTTTGAGATCATCGGCGAGATCAGAGCAGTTCAAATCATCGCCGTCGGATACGGCATTCGCGATCTTCATCATCTGGAGCGTCGGTTCGGGCAAGGGAATTGGCGGAAACTGAAGGGCTTCGCAACCGTTCGGCTCGGGGATGGTACGATCGCTGAAGCCGAAATTCATTGGTATGAGGCACACGGCATCGGCAGACGCTGGATGAAGATCAAGCGGTACCTCGGTTGACTCCATGAGCGAAACCAAGCACTTCGCGATTTGCGTTCATAACGGCGAATACGCCGGCACGCTGGAGCTTCGCAAGGTGTACGAGTTGCTCGAAGACGCCGCCGCTGCGGCGCGTGACTACGTGCGAGTCATTGATGAGTCGGGAGAGGATTACCTGTATCCGCGGTCGTGGTTCGTTCCGGTGTCCGTACCCGCGAACGTAGAAGATCTTCTGCACGATCTCGCCGCGAAGTAAATGGCGCGCGCAAGTGACGGCGATTCAACACTGGCTCGCTAACCCGTTCCTGGTCTGGCCGGTATTCATCGGACTGTCGCTTGCCAGCAGTTGGGTCACGTCGATGATCAGTGGATGGCGGGCGCTGGCAGATCGATACGCGAGCGGTGCGGATCAGTTCCGTGGGCAGCGCAGGTACTTGCAAAGCGGCGCGATGCGCTGGAGGTTGCATTACAACAACATCCTGACCATCGGCGCGGATGAAGGTGGCTTGTACCTGGGCGTGCTCTTCCTGTTTCGCGCCGGCCATCCGCCGCTGTACATCCCGTGGCGGGAGATTTCGGTCGTCGAGCGCCAGGGCTGGTTCTTTTCGTATGTCGATTTCCACTTCAACGCTCTGCCCGATTTGAAGCTGACCGTCACGAAGAAGCTCGGCGCGGCGGTGGCGCGAGAAGGTGGCCGGCCCATTGCCAGCGAGCTCACTCTGTATCGCGAATTGTGATGTGGAACCGCCTGAGAGGCGGCCCTACGTAGGATCGTTTTTCGCGATGATGGTGTCGAAGTCGTGCAGGAGATTCGATGAAGACCTTCGTCGCTGCGATCGCGTGTCTCGTGATATTCGCCTGCCGCACCGCCGCGCCGCCGCCGATCTCGCCGTTCGGTGCAGGCGCGGACGACCTCGTGAAGCGCACGACGGAGCTGAATCAGGCGTTCGCGCTGCGCGATTCGGCGAAGCTCGAGACGCTGATGGCGCCGGAGTATCAGTTTCACTTCATCGACCATCGGATGATGGGCACGCTGCAGGCGACGCCGAACGCGCCGCGCGGGAAGTGGGCCGCGGACGCGTTCGCGCAACTGAGCAACGGTCCGCTCGAAGCATCGACCGTCGATGTGCGCGTGATCGGCGACGTCGGCGTCGTCGTGTCGCACTATCGCTGGAGCGGCACGTATCGCGGCGAAGGGTTTCGCTACGAAGGCTACATGACGGATGTTTGGGTGAAGCGGCTCGGACGATGGCAGGTGCTCGTGAGCTCGGCGAGTTTGTTGCCGCCGTGTTGAGCGCCTGAGAGGCGGTCCTACGTGGGGCGACTCATGCAGCGGCCTTTCCGCCGAGCCACGCGCACGGCAGCGCGGTGACGACGAGCATGATCGGATACCACGCGGGCCCGAGGTTGGCTTGCGTGATAGCCACGACGGCGCCGAGCGTTGCGAAGAAGAGTCCGATGAAGCCGAGAATCATCGCGTGACGCATCGGCGCGCGCGGTGCGATGCGCGCGGCGAGGTAGCAGCCGAAGATCGTGTACACGACGCGATAGGCGAGCGCGAGCAGATTCAATTTCGGATCCCACATCGGTTGATTCCAGGGCGGATAGACGTGGAACACGTGGAGGATCTGATCGGTGCCGAGCGACAGCACGACGACGGAGAGGAATCCGATGATGATCGCCGCGACGCTGCGGCCGGTTCGAGGCGGTTGGGCGTTCATTGCAATTTCTCCTTCTTCGTGAGGTCTTTCAATGCGTCCCTGCCGATCCATCGGGCTGCAGGCTCCGATGACGCGGCCAATCGTTGGGCGAGTGCGACCGATGCTTTGTGAAGTGCGGGGCTGCGCCGGCCGACGCCGCGCAATGCCCAGCTCACGCCTTTCTTGACGAAGTTGCGATCGTCGGCCGCGGCGTTCTCGATGAGCGGCAGGCATGCAAGGAACGCCGCGTCATCGGAACGTTTGTCGTGCAAGGCGAGGGAAGCTAGCAAGGCGAACGCCGCGCGCTTCTCGAATTCGGCGCGGCGCTTCGCCCACTGCACGACTTTGCGGAAAGCATGCGGCGTGCGATCGAACAGCTTGAAGCAGACGGTGTCGCAATCCGCCCAGTTCTCGAACTCGCGGCACCAGCGATCCATCTGTGCGGGCGTGACGTGCGCGGGATCGTCGACGAACGACGCGAGCAGGCGAGCCTCGTACCAAGCCGTGTCCCACAACGCAGCGGCCAGCTCGTGATTCTTGCCGAGGCGCTTCGCGAGCTGGTGGATCTTCGCCATCGAAACGCCGAACGTCTTCTTCGCGACGATGCCGAAGCGCGCGTATCCGTCGCGCGTGTGTTTCGTGCCGAGGCGTTCGAGCTCCGCGAGGACCTTCGGGACTTCGGTCATTCTTTCTTTCGCTCCGATTCATTGCTCGAGGAGATCGTCGAGTCGCTGGATAAAGCCGGCGCTGCGGGATGTCAAGCACGCCGCCACAAGAAAGTCACGTACCCATCTCGCCAAACGGGCGTATGTTGTGTATCAGCAATGCTGCGCTTCGCATCCTCACTCCTCACGATCGCGCTCGCGATTCCCGCTGCCGCGGGTGTGAACCGGTGGTCGGCAAGCGGTCCGCCGGAGCAGTGCGATCAATATGGGCGCTGCACGAAGGTCAAGGCACTCGCGCTCGATCCGCTCGACGAGAACCGCATCTACGCGATCACGCTCGGCAGCATCATCGTGAATCAGAGCTATGCGTGGCTGCCGCGCTTGTGGCGCAGCGACGACGGCGGCGCGACATGGGTGCGCGTCGGCGAAGGCTCGCTGTTCGAGCGCGAGGATCGCAGGCTCGTCACGATTCGCGTCGCGAAGTCGTCGCCGCGAACGATTTATGTCGTGGCCGAGGATGCGGTGTATCGATCGACGGATGCGGGGGAGAGTTGGGGCGTGTCGCAGTTGCCCGACACGTTCAACACCAACCGCGACATCGTCGTCGACGCGACGAACGCGAACACGGTGTACGTCGCGCAAAGCGCGTGGTGCGAGAACGCGGGATGCGGCGGCGGGATCTATCGCAGCGACGACGGCGCGCGGACGTGGCGGCGGGTGGGGCTCGAGCACTTGATGCTCAACGGCATCTCTGCCGATCCACGCGATCCGGCAACGCTCTATGCGTACGCAGGCAAGATCTATCAAACGCGCAATCGCGGCGGCTCGTGGAAAGAGGTTACGCCGCCGAACGCGCATCGCGTGACGAGCGTCGCCGTCGATCCGATCACGCCGTCTACGATCTACGCGAATGCGTCCATTCAGAACGTCGGCTGCGCGATGTTCAAGAGCACCGACGGCGGAAAGAGCTGGCGCACGCTGCGCGATGAAAACGTCGAGAACTCTTTCCGCTTGCCGTTCGCGATCGATCCGACGCATTCGCTGCAGCTCCTCGCGACGAATGGGTGGGGCACGCCGCTGCACAGCGTCGACGGCGGTGAGAGCTGGAGTTCGCTGGTCGAAGGATTGTTCGGCAACAGCGGCGCGGATGATCTCGTGATCGCGCCGAGCGGCACCACGTTCCACGGCGTCGTCGACGGGCGCGTGTTTCATTACTCGATCGTGCCGCAACGCCGCCGCGCTGCGCGGCAGTGACCGATAGAATCACCGGATGCTGAACTACATCTGGTTCGCTCTCATGGCGATCGCGCTCGTCGTCGCCGCAATCAATCACACCGCCGCCGAAGTCACGAAGGGTGCCGTCGAATCGGCGAAGACGGCGGTCGAGATCTCGATCGGCCTCGTCGGCGTGATGACGCTCTGGCTCGGCATGATGCGCGTCGCCGAGAAAGCAGGCCTCGTCACGATTCTCGGCCGGTTGCTGCGTCCCGTGCTTCGTGTGCTGTTTCCCGACATTCCGCCAGACCATCCCGCGGCCGGCGCGATCGTGTTGTCGATGGCCGCCAACATGCTCGGCCTCAACAACGCCGCAACGCCCCTCGGCATCAAGGCGATGGAAGAGATGCAGACGCTCAACGACGGCGACAAAGAAACCGCGACGAACTCGATGGTGATGTTCATGAGCATCAACACCGCGAGCGTGCAGCTCGTGCCGGCGCAGATGATCGCGATTCTCGTCGCCGCGGGATCGGTGGCGCCGACGTCGATCATCGGCTCGACGCTCGCGGCGACCGCGATCGGTACCATCGCGGCGGTCCTCGTCACGAAACTCCTGCAGCGCTTCTATCCCACGCCGCAGCGCACGGATGTTCCGGACGAGGTGACGGCATGAGCTACCTTCGCTACGCGCTCGAAGTCATCTCCGTTTGGGCGATTCCCGTGCTGCTCGTCGGCATTCCGCTCGTCGGATTGTTTCGCAAGGTCAAGGTGTACGACGTGTTCATCGAAGGCGCGAAGGAAGGCTTCGACGTCGCGATCCGCATCATCCCGTTTCTCGTCGGCATCCTCGTCGCGATCGGCATGTTCCGCGGCTCCGGAGCGATGGATCTCCTGACGCGCGGACTGCAACCTCTCGCAACCGCCACAGGGTTTCCCGCCGAGCTGATCCCCCTCGGCATCCTGCGATCGCTCAGCGGCAGCGGCTCGCTCGCCTTCACAACCGACCTCGTGAAAACACACGGCCCCGATTCGATGATCGCGCGCATGGCGGCGACGATGTACGGCAGCTCGGAGACGACGTTCTACGTGCTCGCCGTGTACTTCGGCGCGGTGGGCGTCAAGAAATCGCGCCACGCCGTGCCGGCGGCGCTGATCGGCGACATCGTTGCAGCGATCGCGGCGGTGGCGGTGTGTTTGTGGTTGTTTTGATTTCGTTGGCCGTTTGCCGGAGATTCGAATCACGGCCAACGGCAAACGGTCGACGGCCGACGCGGCGATCACGTCCCCGTGATCGTGTAGTTCCCGTTTTCCTGGCGCTGCACGATCACGTTCGTGGCGCCGGTGTTGATGAACGTCTGCACCACCGCTCCGACGTCGTCATGGGGAACATCGGTCACTGTATTCATGCTGTCTGCCTCATGGAATGCCGAGCGCTTCGATCATGGCGGTGCGTACGTCCGTGTATTGATCGCCCACGGCGTAGAGCGGAGCCTTCGTCGCATCGTAGCCGTTCTGCGTGAGCCACGTTTTCAATTTCTCGGAATTGACCGCCGGGTTGCTCGCCAGCCACTTTCCGACGCGGCGCCGCGTCTCGTCGTCTTTCGCGAATGACGTCGTCGCTTCGAAATACGGCTTGCCGCTCACGCGCGCCTGCGTCGGAATGGGCGGGCCGAGGAAGCCGCCGTCGGTGATCTGGCGATCGAAGGCGAGATAGCCGATGACGAGCGGGCGAGGAAACGTCTCGTCCATCGCGACGGAGCGGCTCGATGCGGATGCGATCTGCACGTTCGCGCCGAGGGCTGTCGAGGCGATGCTCGTGTTGAGTGCGGAGAGCACCTGCTTGTAGTTGTTCGCGGCGTTCACGGCAGTCGTCGAATCGCCGGCATCGAAGAGCGTCGTTGCTTTCGATGCGCCCGCGTCGCCGCGCGCGCCGGTCGACTCATCGCTGACGAGCGAGACGTTGACGCCGCCCGCGACGAACACGCGATAGACGATGCGCACGTAGCTCGACTCCGTCTTCGGCTTGCCCTTCTTGTCCTGGACGGCGCGCGGGCCGTATTGCCGCAGGAACTGGCGATTCTTGACCGCCCATTGATCGATCTGCGGATTGAGCTCGGTGATCGCGAGGCCGTACGTCGACGCGTTCACGATGTTGACCGAGCCATACGCGCTCGCGGTGTGCAGCACGCTGAGTCCGAT
>DATKFO010000857.1:0-3389 GCA_035544355.1 Thermoanaerobaculia bacterium | reverse complement strand
AACCCAGCGGGCTTTGCAACATTGGCAGCCGTTGCGTCGCATTCCCCGGGCTTACGCGCCGGGGCTATTGTGAACAACCGTCCCGCCCACCCCCACCAACGCCTCCCGCAAATGCTCGACATCCGTGATCAACACGGACCGCCCGGAAGCGCGCACGAACTGCGTCGCCGCTTCGATCTTCGGCCCCATCGAACCGGGCGGGAACTGGCCTTCGGCCAGGTAGCGGGAAGCATCATCGACGGACAAGCGCGAGAGCAAAGTCTCGGACGGTTTGCCGAAATCGATAGCGACTTGCGCGACGCCTGTCAGGATGATGAAGAGATCCGCGCGCAGCTCGGTCGCAAGTAACGCGGACGCGTAGTCCTTGTCGATCACGGCTTCGATGCCGCGCCACTGTCCGTCGCGGCCGCGCACGACCGGCACTCCGCCACCGCCTGCCGCGATCACGACCGCGGATGCGTTGAGCATGTGCGAGATGGTTTCGACGCCGAGGATGCGCAGCGGGCGCGGCGAGGGGACGACGTGGCGCCAGCCGCGGCCGGAGTCTTCGCGCATCACCCATCCGAGGTCGCGCTCGAGCGCTTCGGCGCGATAGCGTGTGAAGAACGGACCGATCGGCTTCGTCGGGCGCTTGAACGCGGGATCGTTCGGATCGACTTCGACTTCGGTGAGGACCGTCGCGACGTCGCCGCCGCGTCCGATCGCCGCGAGACGATTGCGAATCGCCTGCTGCAGCATGAACCCGATCGAGCCTTCCGTTTGCGCGACGCAAACATCGAGCGACTGCGGCGGAATCTTCGTCGACGCTTCTTCGGCCTGCACGAGGATGTTGCCGACTTGCGGACCGTTGCCGTGCACGACGATCAGCTTGTAATCTTGGCGCACGATCTCCGCGAGCCAGCGCGCGGCCTGTTTCGCACGCGCGATCTGCTCTTCCTGCGTGCCGTGATCCTCGGAACGAAGGAGCGCGTTGCCACCGAATGCGACGACGGCGAGCTTCACACGTCCTCGCGCTCGAGCGGCATCGTCATGCAGCGCGGGCCGCCGCGCGCGCGCGAAAGCTCATTGCCCGCGATCTGCAGCGCGTACTTTTTGTCGGTCCATGTTTCGAGCTCGTTGCGGCCGAGGAGGAGATCATCTTCGTAGAGGATGTGATAGCCGTGCTTCCCGAGCTCCTCCGCGGTGCGCACGTTGCGCTCGTACATCAGGATGATTCCGGGCGCGAGCGCGAATGCATTTGCGCCGTCGGTCCACTGCTCGCGCTGCTGATCGACGGCCTTCTTGCCGCCGCAGTAGATCGGATCGAGATCGAATCCTTTTTTCTTCAGCGCGCCGAGGAGCGACTTCTGCGATGAATACGCTTCCGTGCGTTTCTTCGTGAGATCGACCGTCGTCACCTTTGCGGCCTGTCCCCCGCCGGGAAGAATCACGGGCGGATAGATCAGGCACTCGTTGCGATTGATGAACGTGAAGACGGTATCGAGATGCATCATCGAGCGCGTCTTCGGCATCTCGACGATGATCACCGACGTGACGGAGCTCGACGACTTGAGCGAGCGAATGAGCGATTCGACGCCGAGCTTGTTCGTACGCTCGCTGACGCCGACCATCACGAGATCGCGGCTCGGCACGAGCACGTCGCCGCCTTCGATCGACGGCGTGCCGCGGCGCGGCGGCGTCAAGTCGACCAGAAAAAGATTGCGCGTGCGGAAAGCCGGATGGTGCTCGAACACGTATTTCGAGAGCAGCGACTCGCGGTGACGCGCGTTCGTGGCCATCGAGGAGATGACGACGCCGTCGCCGATGACGACCTGCGGATCGCGCATGAAGAAGAAATTCGGAATCGGAGGAAGATCGAATTGCGGCAGCGCGCCCGACGCGGTGTCGCGCGCGATTCCCGCGATGAGCACTTCGGCGAGTGCGCCGGGGCGCAACTCGAGCAGCGAGCCGACGAGTTTTCTGCCGAGTCCGAGCTTCCTGGCGAGATCGCGGACGACGCGGCGCCGGATGTCGGCGTCGTCGAACATCTCTTCCATCAGATCCTGAACGTCGTAGACGTCATCGGCGATGTACCGTATCAATTGCTGGAAACGGCGGTGCTCTTCTCTCGCGACCTGGCCGTACAGGATGTCGTCGAAGAGGAGCTGCGCCATCATCGGCGGTACCATCAAGTCGATTTCACGGCCCGGTAAATGGACGAGCACGCTTTTCAGCTTGCCGATTTCGCTCGTAACGTTCAGTCGCATGCGCGCGAGATTCTATCTACCGGCCACGATCGGCGTAACATTTCGAGGGTCCATGCGCATCGTCCTCACTCTCTTTTTGCAACTTGCCGTCGTTCCTTCGCTCTTCGCGCTCCCGCGTCTGGCCTTCGCGCGCATGGTCCCCGCGCAATACGACCTCGGCTCGGATGACGTCGCAATCGTCTCCGCGATCGGCGACACGGACAGCATCGCGACGTTCGTCGACGTGTTCGTCGAACAGACCGCGCGCGCCGGAACGCTGCACGTGAAAGACGCGACGGGACGCGGGCAGAACGTGCTTTCGTCCGATGAAGCCGCGCTCAAGAAATTGCGGAAAGAACATCCGGCGGCCGTGTACATCGGCGTGAAAGAGTTCACGTGCAGCACGCAGGTCGGGGAAGGCGAAGGCAGCACGCACGACGTCGACGGCAATCGTATTCGCAGAAAGCAGACGTGGGTCGATGCGACGTGCCAGGCGCGCATCGTCGTCATCAACGCGAGCGACATGAAACGCGTGCTGTCGTTTCAGGTGAAAGGCGAAGGAACTTCGCCGCGCGTGGAGACGCTGAGCGACGAAGAGCGCGACATCGCAGTGCTGCAGGCAGCGCGCTACGCGGCGGTCGATGCCTCCGAAAAAATCACGCCGCGTCGCGTGCGCGAATCGGTGACGCTCGATGACGACGCGCCCGCGTTCGACGAAGGCTTCGCGATGATTCAGGCGGAGCAGCTGCCCGAGGCGCGCTCGATCTGGGAAGCGGAAGCGAAGAAAAACGCAGGCTCCGCCGCGCTGCACTACAACCTCGCCGCCGTGTGCGAAGCGCTCGGAGATTTGAAGGCCGCGCGCGCACACTACACCGAGGCGCGCAAGCTCGAGCCGAATGAGCCGCGCTATCGCGCAGAGCTCGAGCAGTTCATGAGAAGGAACACGCTGAAGTGATTTGGAGTGCGGCGACCATGTCGCCGCTTTGGGTCGCGTGTTTCGGATTGCGCGGTTGCGCGATGAACCTGGACGGCGGACTTATAGTCCGCCGGTTTTCGCGAGGCGGCACGAGGCGGCGGACTATAAGTCCGCCGTTCGGTGCTTGCACGTTTTGAAGTGGATTGTCATGCCGCCGCTTGGGAAAACTACCCAAAGCGGCGGCACGG
>DATKFO010000856.1:0-9087 GCA_035544355.1 Thermoanaerobaculia bacterium | reverse complement strand
GCGCAGTTGATCGCGAAGTGGATGCGCGGGTCGTGAAAGCCTTCGCGGATTTTTCCGTTCTCGATGTCGTCGAGCGAGAGCAGCACCTTGCCGACCGGCACGCGTTCTTTTTTGAACACGTTCAGGCGAATGATCGGATCGGTGGAGATGTCGCGGATCGAGTCGACCGGATAGTTCTCGACGATCGTGGCGACGGTGTTGATGTTGTAGACGTTGATCCAGTACGCGAGCTGCTGTTTCTTGTCGAGCGTGGCCGTGTTCACGCGCGCGAGCTGCTGCCGCAGGTTCTGCAGCGCGGCAGCGTCCTTCGCTTTGAGCGCGCGATAGTCCATGCCGTGCGCGGGGTTGTAGTACGCGCCGAGAATGCGGTTCCACTGCGAGTAATCGGGGTTGGCGGCCGCACATGCGGTTGCGATGGCTAGCGTGATGAGAACGGAGGCGATGCGTTTCATGCGTGCGAGTTGCAAAGTTCCAGAGTTGCAGAGAGCCGATCCCCTCTGCAACTCTGCAACTCTGGAACTGCCTTTCAACTCTCTTTCGCCCGCAACCAGCGTCCGATGCGCTCGATTCCGGTGCCGATCTGCTCGGTCGATGCGGCATACGAGATGCGCACGAAGCCTTCGCCGCGCGTGCCGAAGGCGACGCCAGGAATCACGAGCACCGCGGCATCCGTCGCGAGTGTTTTTGCGAACGTGACGGTGTCGCACGCGGGGACGGGCACGAACGCGTAGAACGCGCCGGCGGGCGGATCGAGCTCGGCATCGAGCTCGTGACGGATCGAGTAAAGCGCGGCTTCGCGCTGCTCGCGAAATTGCGCGCGGACTCGCTCGAGCCATGACGCGTTCCACTCCGGCGTGGAGAAGATCGATTCCGCGAGCGCCTGCGAGAACACCGAGGCGCATGTCGCGATGTACTGATGCGCGGTGAGGATCGGCGTCATGAGCTCCGCGCGGGCGTGAATCCATCCGAGGCGCAGTCCGGTCATGGCGTGGCTCTTCGAGAGTCCGCTGACCGCAATGACATTCGGCGACATCGCGAGCATCGAGAACGGCGGCGCGTCGTAGTAGATCTCGCGATACACCTCGTCGCTGATGACGAGCGGGCCCGCGTTCGCGATGCGCTCCAGTGTCGCGCGATCGAGCACCGCGCCGAGCGGGTTCGACGGCGAGTTGACGATGATGAGCTTCGTACGCGGCGTGATTTTTTTCACGAGCGCATCGACGTCGATCGTCCAGACGAACGGCTCGAGGTCGTACGTGACCGGCGTCGCGCCGCAGATGCGCGCGAGCGTCGCGTACGAAAGGAATCCGGGATTCGGGACGAGCACTTCGTCGCCCGGATTCACGTACGCGCTATAGATCGAGAAGAGCGCCTCCTGCGTCCCCGCAGTCACGCAAACCTCGGATTTCGGATCGAACGGCGTCTCTTCGCAGAGCTTCTTGCGCAGCGAGAGCGTGCCGGCGTTTGCGGAGTAATGCCACGACGTCGTCGCCGCGCGCTGCGCCATCTCGCGCAGCGTTTCGTCGGGCTCGACATTCGGCTCGCCGATGCCGAGGTTGACGGAGAAGGGCGTGGCGAGCGCGTTGATCTGGCGGATCAGCGAGAGCTCGATGTTCGCGAGGCGATCAGCGGTGGTGGTCATTCGGAATTGAAAATTGAAAATTGAAAGATATGACGTGGCACAGACACTCTTGTCTGTGCTGCTCGTGCGGTCTAGTCAATGGCACAGACAGGAGTGTCTGTGCCACATGTAGCCTGCCGATTTTTCAATTTTCAATTCCGTATCACCGCAGCGCTTCTTCCAACGCCGTCGACGAATCCGTTTTCTCGTCGCGATACTTCACGATGAGCGGTGTCGCGATCTGCAAGCCGTTCTGTTCCGCGAACGCGCCTTTGAGCGGACGCACGCCGGGGACGACGACGGCGCCGTACGGAATCTCGAGCGGACGATCGGCGGTGCGGCGGTAGATCTGTCCGCGTACGACGTCGTACACGGGCGTCGAGCCGGTAAGCACGACGCCTGCGCCGATGACGGCGCGCGTGCGGACGATCGTGCCTTCGTAGATGCCGCAGTTGCCGCCGACGACGACGTCGTCTTCGATCACGACGGGCACGTTGCCGATCGGCTCGAGCACGCCGCCGATCTGCGCGGCCGCGGAGAGATGCACGCGCTTGCCGATCTGCGCGCACGAGCCGACGAGCGCGTGCGAATCGATCATCGTTTCTTCATCGACGTACGCGCCGATGTTCACGAACGCGGGCGGCATCATCACGACGCCTTTGCCGATGAACGCGCCGCGGCGGATCGACGAGCCGCCCGGCACGATGCGCACGCCGTCCTGTACTTTGAAGCGCCGCGCGGGGATGGTGTCTTTGTCGATGAACGAGAGCGAGCCCGACGCGAACTCGGCGAGTACGCCGAATTTGAACGCGGCGAGGATTCCTTCCTTGACCCACGTCAGCGGCTTCCACACGCCCATGTCGTCGCGCTGTGCGGCGCGGACGGCGCCCTTCTCGAGCTCCGCGAGAAAGAGTCCGACCGTCTTCACAGCCTCGGTGCGGTCGGCGTTGGCGAGGGCTTTGACGCGATCTTCGATGGTGAGCATGTTTTATTGTGATCGGTGATCGGTGATCGAGGAGGTGATTCGTCAGAGGGCGCCGCCTCGATCACCGATCACAGATCACCATCTACTTTATCAATCCGCACTCCCGCAGAATCCCCTCGAGCCTTACACGATTCGCATCCGTGATCGGCGCGAGCGGTGAGCGAACCGTATCAGATTCGAGAATGCCCATCATCTTCAACGCTGCCTTCACGGGGATCGGGCTCGACTCGAGGAAGTTGCCGGTGAGCAGCGGCAGGAGGCGATTGTGAATGGCGAGATCGCGATTCGCGACCATGTCGTGGATCAGCCGCGGCACTTCGTTGCTCGCGACGGAGACGAGTCCGTCCGCGCCGGCGCCGAGGAGCGGCATCGTCCATGCGTCGTCACCGCTGAGGACGAGGAAGCCTTCGCGGCGGTCGCGCAGGATCGAGAGGATCTGCTCCATGTTTCCCGACGCTTCCTTCACGCCGATGATGTTCGGGATCTCGTGCGCCATGCGCAGCGTCGTCTCCGCGGTCATGTTCACGCCGGTGCGGCCGGGGACGTTGTACATGATCATCGGGAAGCCGGATTTCTTCTTCTCGATCGCTTCCGCCTGCGCGCCGAAATGGCGCAGCAGCCCGTCGGGCGTGGGTTTGTTGTAGTACGGCGTGATCGTGAGGATGCCGTCGGCGCCGAGGTCGACGGCTTGCTCCGCGAGCTCGACCGCGCGTGGAGTGTTGTTGTTGCCCGCGCCTGCGAGCACGGGCACGCGGCCATTCGACGTCTTGACTGTGAGCTCGACGACGCGGCGATGCTCGTCGGGCGTCAGCGCCGGATTCTCGCCGGTCGTCCCACACGGGACGAGGAAGTCGATGCCTTCGTCAATTTGCCAATCGACGAAGCGCGCGAACGCGCCTTCATCGAACGATCCGTCCGCGCGAAACGGGGTGACGAGTGCTGTGCCGGCTCCGCGAAACTGACTCACAAAATCTCCTCGAACGTGAAGAATCCCTTCCGCCCGCGCACGCGTTCCGCCGCAAAGACCGCTCCGCGTGCGAATCCGTCGCGGCCGCGCGCGCGATGCACGATCTCGACGACGTCGTCGGGCGAGTCGAAGAAGAGCGTATGCAATCCGAACTCCGCCCCGACACGCGACGAGGCAATCGGCGGATGGGTCCCCACCTCGGCCGCGATGCGCAAAGCCGTTCCGCTCGGCGCGTCTTTCTTCTGCGCGTGGTGCCGCTCTTCGATGCCGGCTGCGTATTGCGGGAAGCGCGCGAACAGCTCCGCCGCGCGCCGCGCGAGTGCGAACATCACATTCGCGCCGGGAGAAAAGTTCGACGCGTAGACGCAGCCAATGCCGCCGTCGATTACGCGCTGGCGCACGTCGTCGACGCGATCGTTCCAGCCGGTCGTGCCGATGACGAGATCGAGTTTGTTGTCGATCGCCAGCGCAAGCGCATGATCGAGCGCGCCCGCGTTCGAAAAATCGATGAGCACTTCCGCAGCGGACGCCTCGACGATCTCGTGCCCCGCATCGCGCGCAACGCGCTCGACGGCGTGTCCCATTTTTCCGTAGCCGTGCAGCGCGATCTTCAACGCGCACCCGCACGTGGGGCCGGCTCTCCAGCCGGCCCGGACCGGCTGAGAGCCGGTCCTACGTTCTCGAACAACGCGTGATGAATCGCCTGCACTGCGCGATCGGCGTTCGCGTCGTCGACGACGAGGCTGAGATTGAGCCCCGAGCGGCCGAGGGAGATCATTTTTACGGGGATGCCGTGCAGCGCTTCGAGCACGCGGGCGCCGGCGCGCGAGTCCGCCATCAAATTCTGTCCGACGATCGCGAGGATGCATTGGTTGTCGGTGATCTCGACGTCGTCCGCGATGTCGCGCAGGCGCGTCACGAGCAGATCGAGATCATGTTTCTCGTCCACCGTCACCGAAACCGAAACCTCGGATGTCGCGATGAGATCGACGCTGATGGCCAGCGTTTCGAAGACGGTAAAGAGCTTCGCGAGGAATCCGTGCGCGCCGAGCATTTTGTTCGAGCGCACGTGCACCATCGTGATGCCCTTCTTGCGCGCGATCGAGCGCGGACCCGACGCGCCTTCTTCGCCGGCGCGCGTGATGAGCGTGCCGGCCGATGACGGGTTGTGCGTGTTGAGCACGCGCACGGGGATGTTCGCGGCGACCGCGGGCTCGAGCGTGCGCGGATGCAGCTTCGCGCCGAATTGCGCGAGCTCCGCGGCTTCGTCGAACGAGATGCGATCGATCACGCGCGCGCCGGGCACGAGGCGCGGATCGCATGTGAGCAGGCCGTCGACGTCGGTCCAGATCTGCACTTCCTCCGCGGCAATCGCGGCGCCGACGATTGCGGCGCTGTAGTCGGAGCCGTTGCGTCCGAGGGTCGTCGTGGCGCCGGTGATCGTGCGGCCGATGAAGCCGCCCATCACCGGAATGCGATTACGCTCGATCAGCGGCAGCAGCGTTTTCTGCGCTGCTTCGCGTGTGCGATCCATCAGCGGCGCGGCGCCGCCGAAGTTGTCGTTCGTCCAGATCACGTCTTCCGACTCGACCGGCTCGCCGGGCAGCGCGCGCATCATCATCGTGTACGCGAACAGCACCGACGAGAGCTTCTCGCCGATCGACATGACTTTGTCGCGCGCTCGGAGCGTGATCTCGCCGAGGAGTGCGATGCCATCGAGAATCGTGCGGATCTGCTCGATCTGCTTGTCGAGCTTCCTGAGGAACGCTTCGAGAAAATCGGACTTGTGCTGCACGAGGCGAAGCGCGACGTCTTCGTGACGCTGGCGCACGGCCGCGATGATCTCGTTCGCACGTTGTGCGTTCTGTTGCCGCGCCGCTTCGCTGGCCGCGACGAGATCGTTCGTCACGCCCGCGAGCGCGGAGACGACGACGATCGGATTGCGGTGCTGGCGTGCGGCGACGATGTCGATGGCGTTCGCCACGCGCTGCGCGTCGCCGACCGAGGTGCCGCCGAACTTGATGACGATCATGACGCGAGGAGTCCGCGTGCCTCGAGCAATTCCGCATTCAAGATCGCCGCGCCTGCTGCGCCGCGCACGGTGTTGTGTACGAGCGAGACCATACGGAGGTCGAGGATCGAGCACGGGCGCAGGCGCCCGACGGAGACGCTCATGCCGCGCTCGCGGTCGCGATCAAGGCGCGGCTGCGGGCGATCGGCTGCGTCGATGTAGTGCAGCGCGCGTTTCGGCGCGAACGGAAGCCCGAGTCGCTGCGGCTCGCCTTCGAAGGCTTCGATCGCAGCGCGGACGTCGTCGAGCGTGAAGTCGCGGCTCTTCATCTTCAGCGAGATCGTCATCAGATGCCCGTCGATCGTCGGCACGCGATTCACCTGTGCGGAGATGCGAAAGTCCGCGTTCGTGTACTGACGGCCGTCCCACTTGCCGAGGATCTTGCGCGGCTCGGATTCGATCTTTTCTTCTTCGCCGCCGCCGATGAACGGGATGACGTTGTCGAGGATCGCGTATGACGCGACACCTGCGTAGCCCGCACCGGAGATCGCCTGCATGGTCGTGACGTGCAGCGCGTCGATGCCCCACACGCGCTCGATCGGCGCGATGGCCATCGCCAGTCCGATGACGGAGCAGTTCGGATTCGTGACGACGTAACCGCTCGAGCCGCGGCGCTTGCGCTGATGCTCGATCGCGTCGAGGTGATCTGCGTTGATCTCCGGGATCAGCAGCGGCACGTCGGGATCCATGCGGTGATTGCGCGAGTTCGAGATCACGGCGCAGCCGCGATTCGCGTAGTCGTCTTCCGCTTCGCCGGCCACGGAGGAGTCGAGTCCGGAGAACAGCAGGCGCGACTCGAGCTCCGCGCCGAGCGATTTCACCGTGAGCGCGGATGCGTCATCCGGCAGTTGCGTGTCGAGGCGCCAGTCCGCGGCATCGCCGTAGCGTTTGCCTGCACTGCGATCGGAGGCGACGACTTCGTGGAGCCGGAACCACGGATGGTTCTCGAGGAGCTGCACGAAGCGCTGGCCGACGGATCCCGTCGCGCCGAGGACGGCGACGGGGATGCGGTCGGTGCGTTTTGCGTGGGCGGGTGAGGCGACTGCGAGTGTTTCGGTCATGGAAGAGCTTCCTTTTGCAAGAAGCGATTCTATCGGCAAAAAAAACGCCGCCGCGCGTTTCGAGCGTGCGGCGGCGAAAGACATGAACTGCGCGCCGTCTCAATCCGGCATGCCGTCGTCGATCCATTGCGCGATGTAGTCGGTCTGCGCAGCCGTCATGAACGGGCCGCCGGCCGGCATGCGTGGATACGGAGTCACGCCGGTCGTCAGCGCTTTGTAGAGATTCGAGTCTTTGCCTTTGACGCCCGGCGCGATGAGCTGTTTTTTGTACGGCGTCGAGTTGGCGAGTTGCTCCTTGGTCCCCCAACCCATCTTGGGATCGTGGTGGACTCCGGGGAGATCGGGCGGATCTCCGCCGTTCTCCTTCGTCCACGCGTCGATGATGTCGTTGAGATATTGCTGCACGGTCACAAATGAGGTGGCCATCGTTGTTCTCCTTTCGCGCTACTCGTTGCCCGGCGGATGTTCTTTGAAGAACTTCTGCAGCGATTCGACGACTTTGTCCTGACCGTCGGGGGCTGCCGCCTCCGGTCCCTTCGCCATCGGAATCGGCTTCTGCGCTTTCGTGAATGCGCTCACGGCCTTGCACGGATCGTCCGGCTGCGGGTAGGCGCCGAGCGGGAGGAAGAAGACGAAATCGTCTCCCTGCGCCTGCGAGATCGCGTGACAGGCCATGCACGTCGTCAGGCTCGACTTCTGGTACCACGTCTCCGCGACCGTGTTCGCGGTGTTCGTCGGCGGAGCCGGCGTCGTCGCGTTCGGGAACGTGTCCGTCCCGTTGTTGATCGGCCATTGCGTCAGTGTGAGCTGGTAGTTCTCCCACACCGTTCCCTTCACGCCGGCGAGATTGCGATAGGCGTTGTTGGTGTTCTGCGTCGACTTGTTGATCGGCTGCAGGCGAATGACTTGCGTCGGCGTCGGATTCGCAACCGGCGGATTGCACTTGTCGATCGGCTGGCCGACCTTCGAGAGCTTCTGCGGCTGCGACGGATCGTTGTATCCGTACGGTCCGCTCGACACGGGCGTCTCGCCGGCGATCGCCGGAACGTTGTCGACCTGCTCGAACGTCGACCACACCCAGTTCGGGAACTTCGCGGTCTTGTTGACGATGTGCAGGCCGGCGAGTCCGACGTCGGTCGCGGTGCACCTGCCGGTGACCGGATCGAGCAGTTGTGCCGAGGTCACGTAGTAACGCGCGCGCTGCGCCGCCGGCACATTCGTCAGCACGCGCCACGCGGCCTTGATCTCGATCGAGCCCGTGGTGAATTTGAGAGGCGGGTTCGTGCCCGTTCCCGGCAAGTTCTTGACGAGATAAAGCGGACCCGGATAGGGCGAGCCGGGATTGATGATGAAGTTGTATTGCGGCTCGTTCATCGCCGTTTGGTAGCGGGTGTACTGCTTGTTCTGACTGATCAGCGGACCGGTGTCGACGCCGAACGCAGCCTCGTTGAAGCCGTGGTACTTGTTGAACGATCCGAGGATCACCGGGTACGGCTGCAGACTGCCGCCGCACGGTGACGGAGACGCATAACTGTTCCACGGCGCGGGCGGATCGCCGTTCGGGAGGAAGAGCTCGTAGTCGTTCTTCCACGTCGCGAACACCAGCGGCCCCGACACATCGCCGTATGGTTTCGTCGTGTTGGGCACGCCGCGCGTGTAGCTCGGTCCGCCGCTCGTCTGCGCGGGCCACGTGAGCGCGATGAACTCGCGCCACGAGAAATCATCGAACCACGGCAGATTCTCCTCGACTCCGGGAAGCGGCGGGTTGACGTCGGGCAGCATCGTTGGACTGACGGTGGGAACCGGCGGCGTCGGTGCGGACTTCGCGAGAGACTCCGGCGCCGCGGTGGATGGCGTCGTCGTCTCCTCCTGTTTGCAGCCGCCGATCGAGAGGGAGAGAGCGAGAACGGAACACAACAAAGGGAAGGATTTCCTGATCATGACTCTCCTTTCACACACAGTTGGAACAGCGCGTTGGTGGATGTCAGAGCGAGGGACTTGCTGAAGTAACGCCGTAAAAGATAAGTCGCTTTGAGGGGACATGCCAGGGGTTCAGTAGGCAGTGGGCAGTGGGCAGTAGGCAGGCAGAGCAATCAGGTGGGTTCTCTTCTGCCCACTGCCAACTGCCTACTGCCAACCTTACAATCGCGTGTGCCCTCCACGATCGAGCTGCGCAACGTCTCCGTCCTTTCGGCGGCGGGCGACGCGATTCTGCGCGATGTTTCTCTGCGCATCGATGCGGGCGAGAACGTCGCGTTCATCGGACGCAGCGGCGCGGGAAAGACGACGACGCTGCGCCTCATCAATGGACTCGCGAAACCGTCGAGCGGTGAAGTGCTCGTCGACGACACGCCGCTCGCGCGCACCGATCTCATCGCGCTG
>DATKFO010000855.1:0-3251 GCA_035544355.1 Thermoanaerobaculia bacterium | reverse complement strand
GCAGACCATCTCCAAACTGCGTCGCTCGGGCTTTTCGATTTTGGCTCGTGACCCAAAGCGGCGGCATGGCCGCCGCACTCCAGAATCCTCGCGGCTGCAAGGCGCCCCTACTTTGAATGACTGGCCTCAATGCTCGCCCTCGCGAAAGCTCTGGTAGGGGCGGCCTGCGGCCGCCCGAACCCTCGTGGGCGGTGGTGGGAAAGGCCAGTTTCTGCACTCCTCAATCCTCCTCATCCGCCGCTGTGTCGATGATCACGAGATCGAACCCGCCGCCCGCATCGAGCAATTTGTGCACGATGCTTGGCGCGAAGCGGCTCACGAATCCGTGGCGCGTGGGTTTGCCGACGACGAGCATGTTGATGCGCTCCTGCGAGGCGAAGGCGCAGATTTCGCCGGCGACGTCTTCCGATTCACGCGTAACTACTGTTGCGCCGAGGGAGATTGCGAGTTGCACGTTGTCGCTGAGCTTGCGATGCTGTTCGGCGCTGATGTTTTCGGGATGCGCGCGCCGCTGCCGTACGTAGATCGCGAACCAGCGCGTGTTCATGCGGCCTGCGAGTCGCGATGCGCGCAGGACGAGCGGCCGCGCGATCTCGGGATCGAACGGCACAGCAACAGCGAGGCGGACCTCTGAGGTGCTCGATGACGGTGTCCCGGTGAAGGTCGCGGTCTGCAGCAGTGCGAGCTCGCGTAAGCGCGTGAGCATCTCGGTGCGAAAGAAATTCGCGAGCGCGCGCTCGGCTTGCTCGGGCGGATAGATTTTCCCTTCGCGCAGTCGCTGCTGCAGATCGGCGACCGGGATGTCGACGAGCACGACGGAGTCGGCTTCGTGAATGATGCGATCGGGCACGCGCTCGCGGATCTCGATGCCGGTCGCGGAGCGCACGATGTCCTGCACGCCTTCGAGATGTTGAATGTTCAGCGCGGTCATTACTGAGATGCCGGAGGCGAGCAATTGCTCGACGTCCTGCCAGCGCTTTTCATTGCGCGAGCCGGGCGCGTTCGTGTGCGGCAATTCGTCGACGACGACGATGTCGGGCTTGCGCGCGAGGATCGCATCGAGGTCCATCTCTTCGAGCGCGACGTTGCGATACTCGATGCGTTTTCGCGGAATCACTTCGAGATCGCTGATGCGCGCGAACGTCTCCGCGCGGCCGTGCGTTTCGACGAAGCCGGCGACGATGTCGACGTTCGCGCGGCGTGCGGTGTGCGCGTCTTCGAGCATGCGCACCGTTTTGCCGACGCCTGCGGCCATGCCGAGGAAGACCTTCAGGCGGCCGCGTCCGGCGCGATCCGTTCCGGCGAGGCGGAGCAGCTCGTCGGGATCGGGGCGTGATGGCTCAGCGAAGCGCGGCATGTACACTCCCCGCATGAATCTCGGTGAGCTCCTCGGCCCCGACGTGCTCGAGATCATGCGCGAGGATCCGGACGTCGTGCGCGAGGCGCTCGCGTCGATGCATCCGGCCGACGTCGCGGAGGTCATGAGCGGTTTGCCGCGCGAGGATCGTCTCCGCGTGTTGCAGCAGCTCGATCCCGCGCACCTTGGCAACATGCTCGCGTACGCGGACGGCGAGACGATCAAGATCGCGCTGAATCGCATCGCGCCCGACGTGCTCGGGCACGGACTCGATCAGCTCGAGGCCGATGACGCGGCGAACATTCTTTCGGCGATCCCCGAGGAGAAGCGCGCGCCGATTCTGCAGAAGATGCGGGTCGGCGACGCGGCCGCGGCGGGACAACTGCTGCGCTACGAGCCAGGCACCGCGGGGCGCTTGATGACGACGAAGTTCGTGCGCGTGCGGCCCGAGATGACGGTGCAGCAGGCACTCGACAGTCTGCGCAAGATCGATCCGCAAGTCGCGACGGTCGCGAATCTCTACGCGGTCGACGACAAGGATGTGCTGCACGGTGTCGTGTCGCTGCGCGCGTTGCTGCCTGCGAATCCGCGAACGTTGATTCAGGCGCTGATGACGCGCGAAGTCGTGACTGCGCGGCCCGATACGCCACAGGATGAAGTTGCACGCATCGTGTCGAAGTACAGCTTCAACGCGCTGCCCGTCGTCGACGCGGACCACCGCATCCTCGGCATCGTCACCGTCGACGACGTCGTCGACGTGCTCGTCGCCGGCGAGACGGAGACGTTGCTGCGCATGGGCGGTGTTTCCGCCGCAGCGGACGACGAGCCGTGGAATCGCGGGCTCATGAACTACTTCGGCACGTCGATCGTGCGCGTCGTGCGGATGCGCATCGGCTGGCTGTTGCTGCTGTTCGTCGCGGAGACGCTCACCGGCAGCGTGCTTCGCTACTTCGAAGACGAGCTCGCGAAAGTCGTCGCGCTTTCGTTTTTCATTCCGCTGATCATCGGCACCGGCGGCAACGCGGGCAGTCAAACGGTGTCGACGATCATCCGCGCGCTTGCGCTCGGCCAGATCAAGTTGCGCGACGCATGGCGCGTGCTGCTGCGCGAAACGAGCTCCGGTCTGCTTCTGGGTACGTTGCTCTGCATGTTCGCGATCGTGCGCACGCTGCTCTGGAAAACGGGGCCGCAGTTGGCGCTCGTCGTCGGGCTGACGATTCTGGCGGTGTGCGCGTGGGCGAACATCATCGGCTCGGTCGTGCCGCTGATCGCGGAGCGTTTCAAGATCGATCCGACGGTCGTGTCCGCGCCGCTGATCACGACGCTCGTCGATGCGACGGGGCTCGCGATCTATCTGCTGATCGCGAAGGTCGTACTGCATCTGTGATTCACGATGCGTCGAGCAGCGCAAGAAAATCCTCCGGATTCTTCGCGGCTTGGACGCGCTGCTGGAACACCGGATCGCGGAACGTTTTTGCCGCGGATGAGAGGAACCGCAGATGGTCGCCCGCGGCTTCGACGGGGGATACGAACGCGAGCATCACGCGCGCGTCGCCGTCGGGGTAGATGCGATTGGCGTTGATGCCGAGGCCCGCGATGATCTCCGGGATGCCGCTGATGCGTGCGTGGGGGAGTGCGATCGGGCCGGAGCACGTCGAGCCGGTCTCTTCTCGCTGCATGACGCTGCGCACGATCTCGTCGATGCGCGACGGGCTGACGCCGCGCGCGAGCAGCGGCTGCACGAGCAATCCGCGCACGGCCGATTCGAAATCGACGGTGTGATAGTCGATGCGAATCGTGCCTCGCTGCAGGGTCGTCATGAGCGCGCTCGCCATCCGCGCAGTCTAGCGCGCCTCGTCCAATGCGAGATTGAGAAGCAGCACGTTGACGCGCG
>DATKFO010000854.1:0-12968 GCA_035544355.1 Thermoanaerobaculia bacterium | reverse complement strand
CCCGCGCCCGCGCACGTGCCCGCTCCCGTGCCCGGCTTTTGAGAAACCGGGAAGCGGGCACGGGCACGGGCGCGGGCACGGGTATGAGACGATTCAGATTCAGCAAGAGGAGGCATCCATGCACATCCCCCCGGTCAACTGGCTCGCGGTCCTCGTCAGCGCGGTCGCCATCTTCATCCTCGGTGGGCTCTGGTACTCCAAGCTCCTGTTCGCGAAAAAGTGGATCGTGCTCATGGGCAAAACGGAGGAAGAGCTCCGGTCCGCGAATCCGTCGCCGCTGATGTTCGTCTACGCGTTCCTCTGCGGCTTCGTCATTTCGTTCGCGCTCGCGGTGATCCTCAATCACTTCAGCGATCTCCAGTGGTGCCGCGGGATCGAGATTGCCGTCTTGTGCTGGCTGTTCGCAGGCGCGACGAGCTTCGCGAACGCGGTGTTCTCGATGAAACCGAAAGCGCTGTGGCTCATCGACTCCGGCTACAACCTCGTGTCATTCATCATCGCCGGCGTGATCCTCTCCGTGTGGCGATGATCGCAGCGCTGTTGCTGGCCGCGACGCTCGTTCCGCAAAGAGTCACGCTCGCGGACGGCCGTCGCATCACGCTGAATCTGCCGCCGGGATACGAATTGCGCATCGCGGCGGAAGGATTGCGCCGCGTGCGCTTCATGGCGAAGGCGCCCGACGGACGGCTCTTCGTCACCGACATGTACAACCGCGCGGACAACAAGCGCGGCAAGGTGTACGTGCTCGATGGCTTCGATGCGGCGACGAGCCACTTTCAATCGATCACGCCGTACATGACGAACCTGCGCAATCCGAACAACGTCGCGTTCGACGGCCAGTGGATGTATCTGCCGCTGACCGACAAGCTCCTTCGCTATCGCTACACCGCGGGCTCGACGAAACCCACCGGCGAGCCGCAGGTGCTGGCGACGTTTCCCGACTACGGACTCGATTACAAATACGGCGGCTGGCATCTCACGCGAACCGTTGCGATCGGACCGAACGGCAAGGTCTACGTCTCCGTCGGGAGCAGTTGCAACGCGTGCATCGAGAAGGAAGACGTGCGCGCGACCGTGCTCGAGATGTCGCCCGACGGATCGAATCGCAAATTCTTCGCGACCGGACTGCGCAACGCCGTCGGATTGAAATTCGTCGACGGAACGCTTTTCGCCACAAACATGGGCGCCGACCACCTCGGCGACAACGCACCGCAAGACACACTCAACGCACTGCAAAACGGCGCCGACTACGGCTGGCCGTATTGCTACGTCGCGAACAGCCGCGTGCTCAAAGACTCGCGCTTCGCGTCGACGAAGCCATGCTCGCGCGTCCCAAAACCATTCGCGGTCTTTCCCGCACACGCCTCCCCACTCGGCATCGAACGCTTCGAAGACGGATTCCTCGTCGCCCTGCACGGCTCGTCGAAGCTCTCGCTCAATCACGGCTATCGCGTCGCGCACGTGCACGCCGACGGCAAGGTCGACGACTTCATGACCGGATTCCTCGCGAACGGAAAAGTCATCGGAAGGCCGGCGGATGTGTTCCGCCTCGATGAGAAAACGATTCTCGTCACCGATGACTACGCGGGCGTGATCTACGCGATCGTGAGAAAGTAGCTACGCATGTACCACGTCTACAAACTGATCCACATCCTCGCGGTCGTGCTCTTCCTCGGCAACATCATCACGGGCCTGTTCTGGAAGATGCACGCGGACGGCAGCAAGGATCTGCGGATCATCGCGCACACACTCGCGGGGATCATCCGCTCCGATCGCTGGTTCACGATTCCCGGCGTCATCGTGATCACCACCGCCGGCATCCTCGGCGCGATTCAAGGCGGATTGCCACTGCTCCGCACCGGATGGATCCTCTGGTCGCTGATCCTATTCACCCTCTCCGGCCTCGCATTCGCGTTCTTCGTCGCACCGCTCCAACGCGTGCTCGCCGACATGACGCGCATCGGCGCAAACGGCGGCGAATTCGATTGGGATCGCTATCGCGCGAAGTCGCGCGCGTGGGAGTGGTGGGGGCTGTTCGCGACGCTCGCGCCGTTGATTGCGGTGGGGTTGATGGTGCTGAAGCCGAATTTGTAATCAAGTTGCCGGTTGCCAGTTGTCGGTTGCCAGAGGAACAAAGCCGGTGATCGGGCGGCGGATCCTCTGACAACTGGCAACTGGCAACCGTCACCGCACCCACCGCACCATGTGCGGAAACGGATCCACTTCGCGCTCTCGCGCGTTCGCCGCATCGAACGCCATCCCCCACGCTTGCAGCAGCGGGAAGCCAATGTAGATGCCGCGGCGTGCGGATTCGATGATCGACGACGAGTCTCCGCGCTTATACGCGGTGCCGTGAAAGATGTCCTCGGGCTCGATGTCGAGCTTCAGCAGCGCTGCCCAGCACCACGCGATCGTCGTCAGCTCCTCGCCGCCGGTTGCGTCGTCCATGAATGCGTAATCCATCGCGCGACGCTCGGGCGGCGCGAGCGCGATGTGCGCGGCTTCATGCAGCGCGTCGCCGGGAGCGATGAGCTTCGCCTCGTCGATCACGAGCGCGCCACGATCAATGAGACTGCCGGGAAAAATCGTCGGCACATCGACGGCGCCGGCGCGCATCTCGATGCCGATCTCGCCGAGAAACTTCGCCATGCGCGCGAGGCGCGGGTCGTGAAACATCGCGCATGAGGATAATGTAGGGCGATGACAGAGAACCCATTCGCCGCACTCGGCCTCCGCGAGACACTCGTGCAGACGCTCACCACACTCGGCTACGAAGCACCGACGCCGATCCAGGAACGCACGATTCCCGCCCTGCTCTCCGGCCGCGATCTCATCGGCCAGGCGCAGACCGGCACCGGCAAAACCGCAGCGTTCGCGCTGCCGATCCTCGAAACGATCGATCCCGCGAGCCGCGCCACGCAGGCGCTCGTGCTCACACCAACGCGCGAGCTCGCGATGCAGGTCGCCGAGGCGCTGCATTCGTATGCGCATGGCATGAAGGATGTGGTCGTGCTGCCGGTGTACGGCGGCGCGCCGATCGTCCATCAACTCAAACGCCTCGAGCGCGGCGTGCAGATCGTCGTCGGCACGCCCGGCCGCCTCATCGATCACCTCGACCGCAAGAGTCTCGTGCTCGATTCCATTCGCATGATCGTGCTCGACGAAGCCGACGAGATGCTGAAGATGGGATTCATCGACGACGTCGAGCGCATCCTCGGCGCAGCGCCGGAGTCGCGGCAGATCGCGCTCTTCTCCGCGACGATGCCGGCGGAAGTGCTGCGCATCGCGAAGCGCCACATGCCCGACGCGGAGCGCATCGAGATCGAGCACAAGACGCGCACGGTCACGGCGATCGAGCAAAGATTCCTGAATGTGTCCGAGGGACAGAAGCTCGAGGTGCTGACGCAGATTTTGGAGATCGAGACTCGCGACGCGGTGCTCGTGTTTCGGCGGACAAAGACCGGCGCGGCGGAGCTCGCGGAGCGCTTGGAAGGCCGCGGCTTCGCGGCGGTCGCGATGCACGGCGACATGAAACAGAGCGAGCGCGAGAACGTGATCCGGCGTCTGCGCAGCGGACAGCTCGAGATCGTCGTCGCGACCGACGTCGCCGCGCGCGGCCTCGACGTCGAGCAGATCACGCACGTCATCAACTACGACATCCCGTACGACGTCGAAGCGTACGTGCATCGCATCGGCCGCACCGGCCGCGCGGGCCGCAGCGGCGTCGCGACGCTGTTCATCACGCCGCGCGAGCGCCGGATGATGCGCGAGATCGAGCAATACACCGGCTCCGCGATCAAGCCGATGAAGATGCCGACGCGCGCCGATGTCGCGGCGCAACGCGTTGCGAAGTTGAAGGAGACGATCCGTAAGAACATCCCGGAAGGGGATCTCGACATGTACCTCGAGCTCGTCGAGCAGCTGGTCGACGAAGGACCGCACGACATCGCGGAGATCGCGGCCGCGGCCGCGCGCCTCTCGAGCGGCAGCCGGCCTCTCGCAGTGCCTGTGCCGGAGCCCGAACCTGTGACTGCGAGGCCCGTCTCGCGTTCTGCGGGGGGCCCGCGCGCTTCATCCGACGAGCCGAAAGTGCGCCTCACGATGTCCGTCGGCAAACGCGACGGCATCCGCCCCGCCGACGTCGTCGGCTCGATCGCAAATGAAGCGGACATCCCCGGACGCGACATCGGCCCGATCGACATCCGCGAGACCACGACCTTCGTCACGATTCCGGCGAGCCGCGTCGACGTCGTGCTCGCGAAAGTCGGACGCTCGCGCTTCCGCGGACGCGCGGTGAATCTGCGCATCGCGAAGTCGTATGAAGGAGCGGAGCCGCGCGATCGCCAGCCCTACGGTGCTCGCGAAACACGCCCAGCGCGAACGCAGCCGCATCGCGATCGTAACGAGTCGCGCGACGCACGCAAGTTCGCGCCGAAGGGGAAACGAAAACCGCGCTGAACCTTCCGCGCAAGTGTCATCCTGAGCGGGCGGCGGGCGGGGTGCGAAGGATCCCCGCCAGTGACACGAGAGGCGCTCCGTCGGCAGGAGATCCTTCGCGCCCACTCCGCCACCCGCTGCACGCGCTCGGGGTTGCGGCCTCGCCTGTGTATAGTTCGCCGCGGTGGCGAAGCGCTCGCGTTCATCCATCATCTTGATCGCGCTCTCGGCGCTCGCGTGCGGCTACGCGTTTTTCTCCATCATCGCGACATCGACGGTCAATGTTCTCTACTGGGATCAGTGGGATTACTACAAGCCGCTGTTCGACGGGCGGAGCGTGTGGAGCATGTTCACGCTGCAGCACGGACCGCATCGGCAAGGCCTCGGCGGCCTGATCATCGGCGTACTCGCGCACGCGACCGCGTGGAACACGCGCGCGGACGCCTTCGCGGTCGGCATCGCGATCGCGATCGCATTCGCCGTCGCGCTCCTCGTGAAACGGAGACTCGGCGGCGAGCTCACCGCGGCGGACGCGCTGCTGCCGCTGCTGTTTTTCAATCTCGCGCAGGTCGAGAGCCTCGCGGTCGTTGCGAATCCCGCGCATGGCGCAGTGCCGCTGCTCCTCGCGATGCTCTACGTTTTCGCCTGGACGATTCCGAATCGCATCGCGGCCTTCGCATCGATCGCGATTCTCAATCTACTGCTGATCTTCACAGGATTCGGACTGTTCTTCGGCGCGATCACACCGGTGCTGCTGCTGATCGAAGTCATCCGCCGCTTTCGCTGGGAACCGCTCGCCGCACTCGTGTTCGCGCTGCTGTCGCTCGCGCTGTTTTTCTACGGCTGGAAGTTCGAGCCCGCGATCGACTGCTTCGTCTTCCCGCATCCGCGCCCGCTCGAGTACGTCGGCTTCGCGGCGCTGATGTTCGCGCGCTTCTTCGGCGCGATGGAGGCGACGACGTTCGGCATCGTGTTCGGAACGATCGTCTTCACGCTGCTGCTCGCGGTCGTCGTCGTGCACTTCGTGCGGCTCCTGCGCTCATCCGAGCGCGACGCGCGCAGCATCGCGATCGTCACTCTCGGCACGTGGTCCCTCCTGTTCTGCGCCAACGCCGCCGTCGGCCGCGTCTGCTCAGGTCTCGGCGAAGCGCTCACCTCACGCTACGTCACGCTGCTGATCCCCGGCTTCTTCGCGCTCTACCTGCACATCACGACGCTGCGAAAAACGCTGCGCACCGTGACGCTCATCGTCCTCGCCCTCGCGCTGCTTTCGCTGCCCGTCAACGACTGGAAAAACGAAATGGACATCGCGCGCCGCTACGCACTCGGCAAACGCGTATGGCGCGACTGCTACCTGCGCGAGCACAACGTGAGCGTCTGCGATCAGAAGATCGGCTTTGCTGTGTATCCCACCCCGATCATCGGAGAGAGGCTCGGATACCTCGAGCGAAATCGCTTGAACCTGTTCAGCGCGAAGGATGGATCTTGAACCGCTTCCGCCCCGGCAGCGGAAGCGCACGGAAGTGCCGTTCGTCGAGGGTGAGAATGTCGCGACAGCTGTAGCGCTCCGCGAGGACCACGAGCGAAGCGTCGGCGAGACCGATCTTCAAGTCGCCGAAGTTCTCGATGACGTCGCGAGCCGCCTTCACGTCGCGCGGATCGAAGTACGGCAATTCATACGCGCCGCGCCCGACTTCCTGAAGAAACGCAACCTCCGCGCGGAAGCCACCGTACTTGAGCACGAGGTAGTCCGCCTCGGCGAGCACGAACGGCGAGAGCACCAGCGGCGGCTCTGCCTCGAGGAGGACCTTCGCGCACTCCTCGTGAAAGCGCTGATCGGCAAACATCGCGGCGACCAGCCCGCTCGTGTCGACGAGGATCACTCGCCGAATCCTTCGAGGAGTTCTCCGGCCCGCTCTGCAACCGTCGGATCGCCGAGGATGATGCCCGGCAGCGGCAAACGCGGCTTCGGCGGACGTCGCGCCTCCACGGCCGTCGCCAGCGCATCGCGGATGACCTGAGCCTCGGAGCGTCCGTCCTCCTTCGCCACAGCTTCGACCTTCTCCTTCAATTCGTCGGGAAGGTATAGCGTCGTCTTCTTCATGCCATATGTTGTACCATACATCGAACGAAAAGGCGATCGGAATCGTCCGTTGCCGCGCACGGTTGCAGCGTACAATCCGCAGTCCTTCCGAGCGCCCATAGCTCAGCTGGATAGAGCGCTAGCCTCCGGAGCTAGAGGTCGCAGGTTCGAATCCTGCTGGGCGCACCAATGACGAACCCGCCGGCTACAGCAGCGGCATCGATCTCAGGTCGAGCAGTTTCGACTCGACGATCAGGCTCAAGTCGCGATCCTTCGCAAGAAGCAGCACGTCGTGCTGCGCAGCGAGATACGCGATCACACAGTCCACCGTCGAACGGATTGTGATCCCGCGAGCACGCAACCGGCGAAAGAGACTCGCTGCCTCGATGTACGTTTCGGGCTCTTCGGGCGACAGCCATTCCATCTCTCGAAAGTGCGTCTCGATGGCCGAGCGGCTCTTCGCCTCGCGCAATCCCTGAAGAACCTCAGCCACGATCAAGCCGCACGTAACGACGTCGGCTTCTTCTTCGAGCAATGATGCGAGCGTCTCCGTCTGGGCACTGGGATGGCGATTGAAGAAGTCGACCCAGACGGACGTGTCGACGAGCACTCTCATCGACGTTTTCGGAGAGCGTCGATGTTGCCTTCCCAGACGACCTTGCCGCGCAGATCGAGCAATTGGCGCCTGCGTTTCGCGCGTGCGAACCGACGGAGCGCCTCATTCACGACCTCCGTTTTCGTCCGCCCCTTCGAAACCTTCATAGCTGCGTCCAGGGCCTCGTCGTCGAGATTCAGCGTCGTTCTCATTCGTATGCACCTACGCGCAGATGATACGCCTCGCTCATATGCAGACGAAGTATCGCCAATCTATCCACATCAATCCGCATCACTGTGCGATTCTGCGAGGGCGGCCGCCTAAGAGGCGGCCCTACGTTACGCGACCGACGACGCGCGATGGTTGCGAAACCGCCGGATGGCGGCGAGCAAACGCGTCGGGATGACCGGCTTCGAGAGCGCTTCGCTCACGGTCGGGAAGAGGTTGCGGATCTCCTGGACGTCGAGGCCGGTCACGACGATCACGCGCTCGAGCTGTTCGGGCGTCGTCATGGCGAGGTGCTCCATCACGTCCGCACCGCTCATTTTCGGGAGGACGATGTCGAGCAGGATGACGTCGTAGCGGCGCTGCGCGAGGCATCCGACTGCGTTCTCGCCGTCGACCGCGACGTCCACCGCGAAGCCTTCGCGCTCGAGGATCAGGCGCAATGCCTGGCGAGTCGTGACGTCATCTTCGACGATGAGTGCGGACGCAGGCATCTTGACGGAAGTCTATCACGCCTTACCGAACGAACTTGGCCGCCAGATCGACGGCTTGCTGCAAATTGCTCGCTTCCGTATTGCCGGAACCGCTGCGCGGTTTCAGCGAATGATCGCCGTCCGGGATCCACTCCACGTGGATCGATTTCGAGAGTTTGTACGAGGCGACGTCGCTCGGCACGCCGAACGGATCGCGCTCGCCCTGCAGGATCAGCGTGCGCGTGCGCAGCGCTTCGAGATGCTCGGTGCGCGTGCGCTCCGGCTTTCCCGGCGGATGAAACGGGTAGCCGAAGCAGACGAGCGCGCGCACTTTCATTTCGTCGGCGACCATGCTCGCGATGCGGCCGCCAAGAGACTTGCCGCCGATCGCGAGGTCATCGCCGAGGTCGGTGATCACGTTGCGCCACGTATCGAGAAGAACTTGCGGACGATCGGGCGCACCCGTCTTCTTCCCCGTGCGTCGCGCGGCCATGTACGGGAACTCGAAGCGCACGACACGAATCCCGTGCTCTGCGAGCCCGCGCGCAACTTTGGTCATCCACGCGTTGTCCATCGGGCCACCCGCGCCATGCGCGAGCACAAACGTTCTCTCGGCGTTCTTCGGTCCATCGGTCAGGTATTGCATGCGCCGTTTAGATTAACCGCTACAATCGACTTCATGCGAAAGTTCATCGCAGTCCTCCTCCTTGCCACGACTCTGCCGCTGCTCGCTGCACCGAAGGCGAAGCCCGCCGCGCCGAAGGCCAAGCCCGTCGTGAGCGTCGCACCGAAAGAATTTCCGCATCCGATCGCGCTCTTCCTCGCGTCGCTATCGGCGGAAGGAAAGAATCAGGTGACGTTCAAGGCCTCCGCGGTCGGCATGCGCTTCTACTTCGAAGAGCCGACGGGCGTGACCGTGTACGTGTGGGACAACGGCGAGTATCGCAAGGAAGAGTTCCTCAAGGGGATGAATCTTGCGAAGGCGGTGAAGCGGTACAGCACGATCGTCGAGTCGCATTAGTTTCGGTTGCCGGTTGCCAGAGGAACCGAAACTAGCGCTTCAGCCATATGGACTGCGGCGATCGCAATCGCCGCTCTTGCACAGCACTCGCGCGACGGTGTCAAAAAGCGGCGACTGCGGTCGCCGCAGTCCATATCCCCGTACCGCCAGCTGGCAACCCACCTGCACACACATTGCTCAATGCAGCGGAAGGCAATCGAACCGCTCCAGCCTGGTTGGCGGCGCGGGGACTCTCTCGAAGCTCTTCTCACACGCGAGTGGCTCGTCACGAACGGGCTCGGCGGGTATGCGTCGGGGACGATCGGCGGTGCGTGTACGCGGCGGTTTCACGGCAAGCTGATCGCTGCGCTTCCCGCGCCGCTCGGGCGCACGATGATGTTCAATCATCTCGAGGAGTCGCTCACCGGCGGCGGCATCGACATCACGCTGAGCGGCGATGAGCACGGCGGTGGTGGCCAAACGCGTTATCCCGACGCCGATTTCATCGAAGAGTTCGTTCTTGAGAATGGCCTCCCCGTTTGGCGATTTTCGAACGGTCACATCCGGCTCGAGAAGCGCGTCGTGATGCCGTACGCGCAGAACACGACGTACATCATCTATCGCTTGCTCGAAGGTCCCGCGGGACTGACGCTGCATCTGCGGCCGTCGCTGAATTTTCGTCCGCACGAGGGCTTGCTGAGCGGCGGCATCCCCGATGAGCACGACGTGCGCGTCGAAGGGCTCGACGTCGAGATCACCGGCGAGCCCGAGTATCCGCCGCTGCGCATCGCGATGTTCGGTTCGCACGCGCGACTCGAGCGCGACGATCGCGAGCTCGAGCATGTGATTTATCGCATCGAACGCAGTCGCGGCTACGAATACGAAGGCCCGTTGTGGAGTCCCGGCATCATTCACATCGATCTCGAAGCTGGACGCAGCGTAGGGATCATCGCGTCAGTCGAAGCGTGGGACGTGATTCACGCGCTCACGGTCGCGGAGTGTTGTTCGGCGGAGCGATCACGGCGCAATCATCTGTTGTCGATGGCGGGGCTCAACGGACACGACAACTTCTCCGCGCAGCTCGTGCTCGCCGCCGATCAGTTTCTCATTCGCCCGTCGACGCGCGCCGCGGATGAAGCGCGCATGCTCGCAGCGGGCGATCAGCCGCGCACCGTGATCGCGGGCTATCACTGGTTCACGGACTGGGGCCGCGACACGATGATCAGCCTCGAAGGGCTGACGCTCGCGACGGGACGCTTTCGCGAAGCGGGCAACATCCTGCGGACGTTCGCGTCGTACATCCGCGATGGGCTCATTCCGAACATGTTCCCCGAGGGGGAACATGCGGGGCTGTACCACACGGCGGATGCGACGATGTGGTTCTTCCACGCGGTGCGGCGCTACCTCGACTACACGCGCGATCGCGAGACATTGCGCTTCCTGCTGCCGAAGCTGATCGACATCATCGATCACCACGTGCGCGGCACAAACTTCAACATCCACGTCGATCCGAGCGACGGTCTGCTCGCGCAGGGCGCGGAGGGCTATCAGCTGACGTGGATGGATGCGAAGGTCGACGACTGGGTGGTGACGCCGCGGCGCGGGAAGGCGGTCGAGATCAACGCGCTGTACTACAACGCGCTGCGCATTCTGCAAGCGTTTCTCGAAGAGGAAGGGCTCACCGGCGACGCGCGGCGCATGGATGATTTGGCGTCGCGTGTGCAGACGTCCTTCAACGCGCGCTTCTGGTACGAAGAAGGTCAATATCTTTACGATGTGCTCGATCCCGCCGACACGGCGCTGCGGCCGAATCAAATCTTCGCGGTGTCGCTCGACTATCCGGTGCTCGATCCGTCACGTTGGCGTAGTGTTGTCGACGTGGTGCAACGCGAGCTCCTGACGCCGGTGGGCTTGCGCTCGCTCGCAAAGAATCATCCCGACTACAAGCAGCGATACGACGGCGATCTGCGCGCGCGCGATGCGGCGTATCACCAGGGCACGGTGTGGGGCTGGTTGATCGGTCCGTTCGTCGACGCGTGGTGCAAGGTGCATCCGGACGAAGATCCCCACCCGCTGCTCGAAGGCTTCCCCCCGCACCTCGGCGACGCCTGCATCGGCACGATCAGCGAGGTGTTCGACGCGGAGGAGCCGTATAACGCGCGCGGCTGCGCGGCTCAGGCGTGGAGTGTGGCGGAGGTGCTGCGGTCGTTTCGGAGTGCGGTGCCGACGGAGGCACCGCTTTCGTATCCGGATCGAAAAGCGGTGGCTTTGCCACCGCACTCCTAAACTCTTCATCCGACGGTACGTTGAATTTCGAGTACCACATGCCTGCGTTGCCGAAGGTTTCGGGCCATCCGAGGCAGACGACTTCGTCTGCGAGTGATTCGATTTCTTCGCGTGTTTCTGCGGAGCCGACCGGAACGGCGGCGATGATCGATGAAGGTCCGAGGCGGCGCGTGAGGCGGATCGAGCTGCGCATCGTGGAGCCGCTTCGGATTCCGTTGTCGATGAGAAGGATCGTTTTGTTCGCGAGATCGCGCGGCGCGTGTGCACCTCGCACCGTTTGCTCACGTGCATCAAGGCGCGCGAAGGCTTCCGCTAAATACGCTTCGAATCCGGCGTCGCCGCGATGCGCTTCGAGTGCTTCGTCGACGATGCGCGTGCCGGCGACGTAGCCGGCGCAGATCGCGGACTCCGGTCCGCGCGGCGCGAGCAATCGCGTGAGGTGCAGCAAATCGAGTGGGAGCTCGAGCCGCGTTGCGACTTCGATTGCTGCGGGGACTCCTCCGCGCACGATGCCGAGGACGAGGACGTCGTTGCGGTTTGCGTAGCTCGTGAGTGCGGCCGCGAGTGCGCGGCCGCCGTCGCGCAGGTCTTCGTAGCGCTTCATTTCTTCAGCAGCTCGAGTGCGGAGCTCACGGTTGTGCGAATCGCGGTTCGTAGCGCTAGGTCGGCAACCGGAGCGAATTGGCTCGAGTGCAATCCCGGCTGCGTGCCAGCGGCGATGCGCGCGGGATCGCCGGCGCCGACGTGGAGCATTGCGGTCGGGATCTTGCGATCGAGACCGAAGCGGCCGAAGTCTTCGCTCACCATCAGCGGATCGATCTCGATCACGTTCGCGGCGCCGAGCTCGCGCTGCAGTGATTTCGCGAGGCGCTGCGCGAGCGCGGGATCGTTGTACGTCGCTTCGGTCGACTCGCTCGCGATCTGCGTGACGATCGGCGCGCGATCGTCGGGGATGCCGGCGGCGAACGCGATGCCTTTCGCGATACGCTCGATCGATGCGAGCACGCGCTGCCGGATCTCCGGTTTGTACGTGCGCACGGTGAGCATCAGCTTCACTTCGTCAGGGATGATGTTGCGCTTCGTGCCGCCGTGGATCGAGCCGACCGTGACGACGACGGGATCGAGCGGCGGGCGCTCGCGGCTGACGATCGTCTGCAACGAGACGATGAATTCTGCCGCGACGACAACCGGATCTTTCCCTTTGTCGGGTGCGGCGCCGTGGCCGCCGAGGCCGCGGGTCGTGACGTCGACGGAATCGGAGCTCGCCATCGTGTAGCCGGGCGTGTAGCCAACCTGCCCCGCCGGAAGTTGCGCGGAGTCGTGAACCGCGACGGCGTACGCGGGACGCCCGAAGCGTTCGTAGAGTCCATCGCTCAACATGCCTGACGCGCCGGCGACGACTTCTTCCGCGGGTTGGCCGACGATCATCACTGTGCCGCGCCAACTGCTCTTCATGTCGGCAAGCAATTTCGCGGTGCCGAGCATCGACGTCATGTGCAGATCGTGTCCGCACGCGTGCATCACGCCGGTGTTCGCGCTCGCGAACGCGACGCCGGTTTGCTCGGTGACGGGAAGCGCGTCCATGTCGGTGCGCAGCAGCACCACGGGACCGTCGCCGTTTTTCAGGATCGCAACGACGCCGTAGCACGTCTGCTCCGGATCGGGATATTTGCCAACGCGCTCGGTGACTTCGTATCCGAGCTCGCGCAAACGTTTCGCGAACGCTGCGGATGTCTCCTTCTCCTGCTTCGACAACTCGGGATGCGTGTGGAAGTTGCGGTAGGTCTCGAGGAGCTGCGGCAACTCTTTGTCGATGCGCTGGTCGATCGTTTGTGCGAGTGCGGGAAGTGTGAGCATGGAGAGGAGGAC
>DATKFO010000853.1:0-8734 GCA_035544355.1 Thermoanaerobaculia bacterium | reverse complement strand
GTGTCGCCCGCCGAAAAAGCCGGCGGGCTTTTCAATCTTGGCAACCGCGTCCCGAGTGGCCCCGGGCTCACGCCAACGGGGTTACTTTGAAAGACGCCGCCGCGGAGGCGAAGACACCGACGCAATCTTCAACGCGCCCGTCAGCGTCGCCATCTCGTTCCCGCTGCGCACGAGCACGATCGCGGACGACGTGTCCGCGTTCGGCGCGACGTCCCACGTCGCGTAGACGTAGTTGCTCGCGTAGCGGAAATCGGATACGCGGCGCAGTGCGGGGTTGAGGATCTCGTAGGTCGTCATGCCGCTCGTGAATCCGTCGCCTGCGATCGCGATCGTGATGCGTTGTCCGGCTGACACGGAGATCGGCGTCGTCGACAACGAAAAATCGCCGCGATCGCCGGACGACGTGCCGATCCATCTCGGATTCAGCGCGCTCGTGCCGGCGGAGCTCACCGCGAGATTTCCGTAGACGCGTCCGTTCTCGACTTGCATCGCCGGCCCATCGAAGAATGACGTCGGAAACGAAATCAACTTTGCCTGCCGCCAGACGCCGGCGAGGTTCTGCGAATCGACGGGACCATCGAGCGGCTCGGCATACAGCCGATATTTGCCTGCGGGAAGTCCGGTCAAAAGAAACTCGCCGCTGTTGTCGGTGAGTCCTGTCGCAACGGCCTCGCCGCGATCACTCACCGCGACGACTTGCGCTGCGAAGATGCCGCCGTTGTCGCCCGACACGCGTCCGCGCAACGTCGCGCCGCTCAATGCCGGATCGTTCCGCGAATACATCGACGCGATCGCGACGCGATCGTCGCTGTCGAGCGCGATCGGCGTGTTGCCGTGACCGATGAAGGGATACATCACCGCGGATAGCACGGCCGAATGATCGAGGCCGAGGAGATGGCCGATCTCGTGCGCGATCGTTTGCTCGACGTTGTAGCCGCCCGTCGCCACCGCGCGATCGATCTGAATGTCGCCCTCGGTAAGATTTCCGTTGTCGTCGTACCAATTCGTCGTCATCGCGAGAAAGCCGTTGTCGCGCATGAGCGAATCGGAGAGCGTGATGCCGTTCGTTTTGTCGTAGCCTGCGATCGTGCTCACCGAAGGACCGCTCGCCTGAAACGACATCACCGTGTCGGGCAGCGCCCATAGCGCAAACGCGCGATCGACGGCAGAAGCGCCGCCCGGCAGCACCTCGGCGAGTTTCGTTTCGACGTCATAGCGCAGCGGGAACGCAGACGTGGGCCAGATCACCTGCACGTTCTTGCCGTGCATGACGTACGTGAGCCGAGTCGCGGCGAGAGAAGGAAGCGCGAGCGCGGTGAACGCGATCAGCGCGAGAGATTTGGCGGACATGGTGAACGCCGTGAGTGCAAGGAGGCTGCCGACGTAGGACAAGCTCTCTAGCTTGTCCGTTTTCGGCAGGCACTGGCCGGGCCGCCTGAGAGGCGGCCCTACGTTGAGCGGCCCTACGTTGAGGCGGTCAAAGCGATCAGATCAATTTCCACGAGCGCGCCTTTCGGCAGCGCCGGAACCTGCACCGTCGTGCGTGCGGGTTTGTGATCGCCGAAATACTCGGCGTAGATCGTGTTGAGCGTCGCGAAGTTTGCGAGATCGGTCACGAACACCGTCGCTTTCAGCACGCGATCAAAGCCGCTGCCTGCCGCGGCGAGCACAGCCTTGAGATTCTCGAAGACGCGGCGCGACTGCGCTTCGAAGCCTCCGTCGACGATGTTTCCGGTCGCGGGATCGAGCGCCACCTGCCCCGACGTGTACACGATGCCGTTCGCTTTCACCGCCTGAGAGTACGGGCCGATCGCCTTCGGGGCGTCATTCGTCGCGACATAGTCCATGTTTCACGCAATCCTTTCTGCGCGCGGAGTATAGCTATAATCGCCCGACTCACTTCCGGAGCCTGAAATTCATGAGCTATCCCGGCAACCTGTCGCTGTCGACCGCGGTGAAAGACCGCGTCGTCAGCACGTTCAAGCAGACGCTCGCTCTCTACAAGCAGGGGCGTGCGGATGAAGTCGCCGCAGGATGCGCCCTGATTCTGCAGATGGATCCGATGTTCGATCCGGCGAAGAAACTCGCCGAGAAACTGCGCAATCCGAACGCGCCGATCAATGTCGACACGCTCCTCCCCGACCTCGGCGCGGACGACATGATGAACGAAGCGCGCCGCGCGATGATCGCCCGCGATTTCGAGCGCGTCGTGCATCTCACCACCGAGATCCTCACCAACGATCTGCTCAACGACGAAGCGCGCATCCTCAACGAAGACGCGCGCGAAAAGATGGAAGCGGCGCCGTTCATCGAGCAATTCGTCCGCCGCTGCGAACAACAATTCGCCGCCGGCAACACCGCGACCGCGAAAGCGGATCTCGAAAAAGCGCGCGCACTCGATCCAACCCATCCCGATGTCGTCCGACTTTCGAAGCGAAGCGGCTCCGGCGCACAGCCCGCGGTGAATCCGTCCGCCCCATCGTTCGGCTCGAGCTCGTCGCCGTCGTTCGTCGTCGACAACACGCCGGCGCCGCCGAGCGCGGCAGGTCGCGGCACCGCGCACGCAACCGATTTCGGCTTCACGTTCGAAGAAGAAAAACCGGCGGATTCCGGCGGATTCGCGAGCTTCTCGTTCGACACGCCCGCAGCGCAGCCGCCATCGGGCGGATTCTCGTTCGGCTCGCCGTCGCCCGCACCTGCGCCGTCATCGGACTCACCGTTCGCGGGCGGATTCTCCTTCGATTCGCCGGCGGAACCGGCGAAATCGAGTGGCAACGAATTCGACTTCTCCACCGCATCGATCGAGACGAGCGCCGACGATCAGCGAAAGATCGATCAGTACCTCGGCGAAGGCGATCGCGCGTACGACAGCGGCAATTACCAGAACGCGATCGAAGCGTGGTCGCGCATTTTTCTGATCGACGTCACGAACGAGCAGGCGTCGGAGCGCATCGAGCGCGCGAAGCTGAAGCGCCGCGACATCGAGCAGCGCGTCGAGACGCTCGTCGCCGAAGGCACGCAGGCATTCGATCGCCGCAAGCGCGATGAAGCTCGCGCGAAATTCGCCGAGGCGCTGCGGTTGGATCCGAACAACGCGAGCGCGCAGGAGTACATGGCGCAGCTCACGGACAGCGTCGCCGAGGGTGGGGCGCTCGCGTTCGAATCGCCGTACACCCCGCCGTCGCAATCCGCCAACGTCGACCTCGACTTCTTCGAAGAAGAGCCGGGGAGCGGCGGATTCGAAGCGCCGCTGATGCCGCCGGAGCCGGGAGAGCTTCCTTCGCCATCAGCGCAGACGACAAAATCGAAGAAGAGCGGCGCGATCCCGAAACCAGCCGGCGCGAAAAAAGGATTGCCGATCGGCGCCATCGTCACCGTCCTCGCAGTTCTCGTTCTCGGAGGCGGAGGCTGGTACGTCTGGACCCACTTTCTCAACAAGGGCGAGACCGAGGTCGTCGCGTCGGATGAAGTCTTCACGCGTGCTGCGAGTCTTGCGAAACGCGGCAAGTACGACGAGGCCATCGCCGCGCTGCAGGCGATCAAAGCCGGCGATCCGCAACACGATCGTGCGGCGCGCATGATCTCCGACTATCAGCAGAAGAAATCCACTGCCGCGGAAATGATCGACGGAAAACCGGCGGCACAGTTCTACACCGATCAGATTGCGGCAGGTCAGGCTGCGTACAACGCGCATGACTACGACGCCGCGAAGAACGCGCTCGAACAGGCGATGCGCGTGAAACCGCTCGATGAAGCTTCGAAGAATTTGTATGGGCTCGCGACGCAGAAAGTCGGCGCACTCGGTGCGGCGAAGGCGCTCTTCGGCGAGCGTCGTTATGCCGAGGCGGTGACGAGTCTGCAGCCGCTGCTCGCGCAGGATCCGGAGAACAAAAACATCCAGCGGCTGATCACCGACGCGCACTTCAACCTCGGCGCAGTCGCACTGCAGGACGAGAAGCTGACCGACGCCATTCGCGAGTTCGACGAAGTGTTGAGAGTCGATCCGAACGACGAGCTCGCGAAGCGCAGCAAAGACCTCGCGCTGCGCTACGACGGCCAGCCACGCGACTTGCTCTATCGGATTTACGTAAAATACCTGCCACTGCGGCAAGCGCAGTGAGGCGTAGGCAGTAGGCAGAAAAATCGTTTCCTCTGCCTACTGCCCACTGCGAACTGCCAACCGAACTGGGAGGGTGTGATGCGATTCGACGAGATCGAGCTCGAGCCGGTGCCGTTCGGGGTTGACGATCCGATTCCGGAGCCGGTGACGCAGACCGGCGAAGCGCCGCGGATGAAACGCCTCCTCGCGCTGCTCACCGACCTCTCCCTCTTCGTCGCCCTCGCGCTTGCGCTTTCGCCGCTGCTCCCCGCCGCGCGCGACGTCTTCGCGTTCGCCGCGCTCGCGGGATTCGTGCTTGTGCTCTCGTACTACTACTTCGTCGGCACGTGGCTGCTGTGGGGAAAGACGATCGGCGGCGCGATCTTCGACGTGAAGGTCGTTGCGGAAGCGAAAGACGCGATGTCGCTGCGTGACGCGACCGTGCGGTGGGTTGGGATGCTGCTCTCGCTGCTGACTGCGGGACTCGGATTCGTGATCGCGGCGTTCCCCTCGCGGCGGTCGCTCGCGGATCGCGTCTCGCACACGCACTGCGTGTAAATCCCTCCCGGGATTGTTTTTCGCGTCCCCCGCTGTTATGGTGCAGCGTTTCAAAGCGACACGTGTATCGATTTTTTTCGTACAACCAGCTAAGGAGACTGGATTTTGCCGACAACGAAGCAGCAGAAAACTGACCTCATCACCGAGTATCGCGTCCATGACGCCGATACCGGCTCCCCAGAAGTGCAGATTGCACTCCTCTCGAGCCGAATTACCTACCTGACCGAGCATTTCAAGACCCACGCGAAAGACCATCACTCGCGCCGCGGTCTGCTCAAGCTCGTCGGACGCCGCCGCCGCCTGCTCGACTACCTCAAGCAGATCGACAACGAGCGCTACCGCACGATCATCGACAAGCTCGGCATTCGTAAATAGCTCGATTCCCCCTTGCGAGGCGGGCCCACCGGCCCGCCTCGTGCAACGACTTCCCCCTCCGGCCGGATCCCATCATTCGGCCCCAAGCGGACATCCAAACGGCGTCAGGTGATGAGTGGCCGGACGCACTTCATTCGAAGGAAATTCATGTACAAGAAAGACATAGAGATCGGCGGGAAAACCCTGTCGCTCGAAACAGGTGCGCTCGCGAAGCAAGCGCACGGGGCATGTGTCATTCGCTACGGCGACACCGTCGTCCTGGCGACCGCATGCTACAAAGAGGGCACCGTCCTCGGCGACTTCATGCCGCTCACCGTCGACTACAAGGAGTACACGTACGCCGGCGGACGCATCCCGGGTGGCTTCTTCAAACGCGAAGGCCGCCCCACCGAAAAAGAAATTCTCACTTCCCGCCTCATCGACCGTCCCCTGCGGCCCTCCTTCAAGAAGGGCTACCGCCAGGAAACGCAGATCATCGCGCTCGTCCTCTCCGCGGACGGCGAGAATGATCCGGACGTGCTCGCGATCAACGCAGCGTCCACCGCGCTCGTGATCTCGGAGATCCCGTTTCTCGAGCCGATCAGCGCCGTGCGCGTCGGCTACATCGACGGGCAGATCGTGATCAATCCGAGCAACGCGCAGCGCGACCTCTCCGACCTCGACCTCGTCGTCGCCGGAACGGCCAGCGCGATCGTGATGGTCGAAGCCGGAGCGCGCGAAGTCGATGAGTCGGTCGTGCTCGATGCATTCGACGCGGCGCACACCGAGATCAAACGCATTTGCGATCTGCAGCGCCAGTTGCAGGCCGACGTCAACAAAGAAAAGCTCACCGTCGCGTACACGCCGAAGTTCACCGAAGAGCTGCTGCAGAAAGTTCTCGCGGACCACGGCGCCGCGCTGCGCACGGCAATGCTCACCACCGGCAAGCACACGCGCTACGCCGCGATCAAGGAAGCACGCACGCAGATCCTCTCCACGGTTCCGGCGGAAGACACCGAGAGCCTCGCAGCGATGAACGCGGCGATCAGCGAAGCGGAAGTGCACATCTTCCGCAATCTCATGCTCGAAGAAGGGCAGCGCGTCGACGGCCGCAAGTTCAACGAGATCCGTCCGATCTCGATCGAGCTCGGCGTCCTCCCGCGCACCCACGGCTCCGCGGTCTTCACGCGAGGCGAGACACAAGCGCTCGTCACCGTGACCCTCGGCACGCCGCAGGAAGCGCAGAAGATCGAAGACTTCGAAGGCGAGACCTTCCAGCGCTTCATGTTGCACTACAACTTCCCGCCGTTCTCCGTCGGTGAAGTGAAGTTCCTGCGCGGACCGGCGCGCCGCGAGATCGGCCACGGCAATCTCGCGCGTCGCGCACTCGCGCCGCTGCTCCCGCCGGAAGACGAGTTCGCATACACGATCCGCATCGTGTCGGACATTCTCGAATCGAACGGCTCGTCGTCGATGGCGTCGGTGTGCGGCGGCTCGCTCGCGCTGATGCAGGCGGGCGTTCCGATGCGCGCGGCCGTCGGCGGCGTCGCGATGGGACTCGTCTCGAGCGAAGACAACACGAAGTTCGCCGTGCTTTCCGACATCGCGGGCATGGAAGACCACGAAGGCGACATGGACTTCAAAGTCGCCGGCACGCGCAACGGAATCACCGCGCTGCAGATGGACATCAAGGTGTCGGGTCTGTCGCGCGAAGTGATGGCGCAGGCGCTCGCGCAGGCGAAGGAAGGCCGCTTCCACATCCTCGACAAGATGGATGCGGCGATTCCGACCGCGAAGACGGAGCTTTCCGAGTTCGCGCCGCGGCTGTACACGATCCAGATTCCGAAGGATCGCATCCGCGACGTCATCGGCTCCGGCGGCAAGACGATTCGCTGGATCGTCGAAGAAACTGGCACGAAGATCGACGTCGAGGACGACGGCAAGGTCACGATCGCGTCGAGCGATGCGAAGTCGGCCGAGCGCGCGATCGACATCATCAAGGGACTCACCGCGTCGCCCGAAATCGGCGCGAATTATAAGGGCACGGTCAAGCGCATCGAGCCGTACGGAGCCTTCGTCGAGATCCTTCCGGGTCAGGACGGACTGCTGCACATCAGCGAGATGGCGCACACGCGCGTCGGCCAGGTGACCGATCTCTTCCAGCTCGGCGATGAAGTCGAGGTGCAGGTCGTCGGCATCGAGCCGGACACCGGCAAGATCCGCCTGTCGCGCAAGCCGCTGCTTCCGCCTCCGACGGAGGAAGAGCTCGCGGCCGCACGCGCCGCGCGTCCGCCACGCGAAGGCGGCGGCGGTGGTGGCCATCGCGACCGCGGGCCGCGTCCGCCGCGGCGCGAGGGTGGGGGCGGTGGCGGTGGTGGTCAGCGCAACGATTAGGTGAACACAAGGGCCGGCGGCGACGCCGGCCTTTTTCTTATCGGGAAAAACGCGGACGCGGCCCTCTGATGCACCGAGGAGGTACCGCATATATGAGTTGCCCGCAATTCGTCATCTGGGCGCCGTTTACGACCGACTGTGTCATCAAAGCCCAAGCCACCGGTGATTCCACAGCATACAACGCGACAGTCGCCATCACTCACAACGGCACGCCCGCCACACCGATGCGACATCACGAGCTTTCACCCGGACCAGCATCACGACCTTTCCCCCTCGGCGACGCATTCATTTTCGATCCAAGCATCGTCCTGTTTCGCGACGTCACCGAAGCAGTGACGCTCGAGCTGTGGATCGAAGACCTCGACGGCAACGTCGTCCAGGTCGACGCACCGGGCGGGGGGAAGCGGCCAGCGAAGTGCTCGTGGTCGATTTCGAAAGTGAAGCTCTCACCGTTGTTCGTGGAAGTCATCACGGGGTAATCATGCGAAGACATGCATTCGTGATCCTCGTCGTACTTCTCACCACGATCCTCGTCACACTCCCCGTGTCTGCGCAGAAATGCACGAAAGACGACACGGTGCTCAAATGCTGGGAACGTTTCAATCCGCCAAAGACGGAAGAAGCAGCTCAAGAGGCAGGAGCAACGGCACAAGCGGACACGGCCGCCGCCAACACAGGCGTGCCGACGCTTACCTCTCCCGCTGGCTCCGCGCTACAGGACTTCCTGACGATGCTAGGCACGACGCTAGAGTCGTCGTCATTCGAGAGCGACTCGCAGGCATTCACGTTCGATTGGAATCCGAAGACGAAGATTCTCGGCGTCGATCCTCCGTTCAAGTTTCAGGCAGTCTTCAGAGATCCGTCGTTGAGTGCGAAAGTCACGGAGTTGCTGGCGACAAACGAGACTGCGGCCACAGAGCTCGACAATTCGCTGGAGCCCACGGACGACGTCGAGCTCAGTGCCACAATCGACCGCAATAGCAAGCGGTTCGGGAGGAGCATCGAGTCGCACCGCGATCTCTTCGAAACCTGGTATCTCGAGCTGATCTCGCTCGATCAACAGATAATCGCGACGCTTCCGGCTGAGGAAAAACCGGCCGTTCGATTACAACAGATCATCAAGACTGTGGGGATCACGACCGAAGGAGACCTCTTCAGCAGTCTCCCGGCCGAGCGTCAGTCGGAGGCGATCGCCGCCGTCGAAGCAGCAGCGCGAGCATTCCAGAGTAGAAATGGGAGGCTCGCTGCGTTCGCGGAAGCGTTCACGAAACTTCTCAACAACCAGTCACAGATCTACGTGTCGGGCATCTACAACGCGCGCAGAAACAT
>DATKFO010000852.1:0-5292 GCA_035544355.1 Thermoanaerobaculia bacterium | reverse complement strand
CACCGCGCTCCTGCTCGCTGCAGTTCTCTCGAAACACGTCGAGAACGGCATCGAGACGGAGCTGAAGATCGGAACGAGCGTGGAGGGGAGCGAGACGCAATTCTCGCTCGCCCTCCGCGACACCGCGACATCATCTCCCGTGCGCGGTGCGCATCCCGCCGCATGGTTCACACTCCCGCCGAAGCAGGACGTGAACGTCACCTGCAGCGCGCGCATCCGCGAATTGCTCGCGGGAAGTTTTCTCGGCGCGCCCGTCGCCGATCTGAACTCGTACTACGCCGTCACGCTCAACGACGACGCGACGCTCTCCGTCGTCGATCCGCTCTTCGGCTTCGGCGGCTCGAAGCTCCTGAGCCTCGTCCCGCTCAAAGGCCGCGGCGAAGACTGGGCTCTCTCGAGTGACGAGACGCGCCTCTTCGTCACCGTCCCCGATCCCGGCGTGCTCGCGGTGATCGACACGTCGATATGGAAACCGTTGCGTGAGATCGCGGTGCCGCACGCGCAGCGCGTCGCTTTGCAACCCGACGGATATTACGCGTGGGTGACGAGCGACGACGGCGTGCGCGTGATCGACGCGAACTCACTCGAAATCGCGGCGACGCTTCCGAAGGGACATGCAATCGCGTTCAGCGATGACGGGCGCTACGCATTCATCGCCGCGGAGCACATCCAAATCATCGACACCCACACGCTCAAACCAGTCGCGAGCATCGAAACCGCAGCCACCGAGCTCGCGTGGTCCCCATCCGCGAAATCGCTCTACGCACTCGGCAAGAGCACCGTCACCGCAATCCGCGACAACAAGATCATCGCGCGCATCCACGTCGACGCGACCCGCATCCGCTTCGCACCGAATGGCCGCTTCGCCGTCCTCACGAGCCGCGACAAGAACACGATTCACATCTTCGACGCGTCGACGAATCGCATCGTGCAGCGCGGCGCGCTCGATGGCAATCCGAATCGCATCTTCTTCACCGAGCACCTCGCGTACATCCTTCGCGACACCAGCGAGGAAGTGAAAATGCTGCCGCTCGAGCAGCTCGGCGACGGTCACGCGCTTTCGCTGGCCGACTTTCCCGCGGGCGAGCGCGCGTTTGCGCGCGGCGCGGTTCCCGCCATCGCCGATCCGATCACGCAAGCACCCGGCGAGAACGCGGTGCTCGTCGCGAATCCCGCCGACAAAACGATCTACTACTACCGCGAAGGCATGGCCGCGCCGATGGGCAGCTTTCAAAACTACGGACGCCAGCCGCGCGCCGTGCTCGTCGTCGACCGCAGCCTCCGCGAGAAATCCGCGGGCACGTACGCGACGACGATGACCCTCCCGCCCGCCGGCAACTACGACGTCGCCGTCTTTGTCGACGCGCCGCGCATCGTGCAGTGCTTCTCGGTCACGATCGACCCGCGCCCCGATTCCGAAAAACCGAAACGCGTCCACGTCGAGCGCTTGCCCGACGAGCGCGACGGCAAAAGCATCCACGTTCGTTTCCGCATCAGCGAGCCCGCAACCATCCCGACGATCGTCTTCCTCGCGCCCGGCACGTGGCAGCAACGCGGGCAGCTCACGCGCCGCGACGACGGCACCTACGAAATCGCCTTCACCCCGCCGCAGCCGGGATCGTATTTCGTCGTGCTGAGCGAGCCGCGGTTGGATGAGCGACAATTTGTCGTTCGAGTGGAGTGAAGTTGCAGAGTTACAGAGTTGCAGAGGGGCCGGAAACCCTCTGCAACTCTGCAACTATGAAACTGCCTCTCGCTCTCGTAATCATTCTCTCGCTCGCTGCTATCGCGCATGCCGACACCATCACCGTCCCCGACGTCACACTCATCGATCAAAACGGCAAGAGCGTGAACATCCGCGAGCTCGTGAAAGATCGCGCCGTCGCGATGAACTTCATCTTCACGAGCTGCACGACCGTCTGCCCCGCCCTCGGCGCGACGTTCGTGCAAGTGCAGAAGCTCGCCAAAGATCCGGTGCTGATCTCGATCAGCGTCGATCCCGTCAACGACACACCCGAGCGTCTGCGCGCGTGGAGCGAGAAGCTCGGCGCGAAGCCGGGATGGACGCTGCTCACCGGCGAAAAGAGCGACGTCGACAAAGCGCTGAAATCCCTCGGCGTGTTCACCGCCGATCGCCGCGATCACTCGCCGATGGTGCTTGTCGGCAAGGGCGACGACTGGCAGCTCGTGAACGGCTATGCGTCCGCGAGCAAGATCGCCGAGCTGCTCGCCGATGCGAACGACCCGACCGGCCACTACTTCAAAGGCATCACACTCACCGATCAGGACGGCCGCCGCGTCGACCTCTACAAAGACCTGATGCGTGGCCACACCGTCGTCATCAACTCGTTCTTCGCCGACTGCCACGGCTCGTGCCCGGTGATGGCGTCGACGTTCGCGAAACTGCAGAAGCAGATCGGCGAGCGTAACGACGTCACGCTCATCTCGATCAGCGTCGATCCCGAGCACGACACGCCGCCGCGGCTCAAGGAATACGCGAAGCAGATGGGCGCGCGCGCCGGCTGGACGTTTCTCACCGGCTCGCGCGAAGAAGTCGATCGCGCGCTCGCGAAAATCGGACAGCCCGCGAAAACGCGCGAAGACCACATGAACGTCTTCATCGTCGGCAACGTGCGCACCGGCCTCTGGAAAAAAGTGTTCGGCCTCGCGAAGCCGGAAGACGTCGTCGAAGCGGTGATGGGAGTGATCAACGATCGCTCGTAACGCGCTGCTGCTCACCTTCACGCTGCTCGCCGCGCTGACCCCGCAGCAGAAGCGCGGCAAAGCGATCTATCTCCGCGGCACCGGCGCGCAACCGATCGTCGCCGCGCTGCAATCGAGCGTCGAGATTCCCGCGACCGTGATGCCGTGCGTGAACTGTCACGGCTACGACGGCCGCGGCCGCAAAGAAGCCGGCGTCGAAGTGCCGAACATCCGCTGGTCGACGCTCACGCGTCCCTACGGCAAGCCGTACACCGCAGCACTTGTGAAGCGCGCCGTCACGATGGGCGTCAAAGCGAACGGCGAAACGCTCGCACCCGCGATGCCGCGCTATCAGATGTCGCTGAGCGACATGAACGATCTGATCAGCTATCTCCGGGAGCTCGGCAACGACGCCGATCCCGGACTCACCGCCGATCGCATTCGCATCGGCGTCGACGTTCCGCAATCGCAACGCAACGCGCTGCTTGCATACGCGAAGACCATCGATGTCTACGGCCGCAAGCTCGAGCTGACGTTCACGCCGAACGCGAACGCATTCGCAATCGTCGGCACGCACCCGCAATCATTCGACGAAGTCCCTACCATCGCCGCGACGTTGACCGACGAAGGCAATCGCTATTTCTTCACCGCTCTCCCCACACTCGCCGACGAAAAAGCCGCACTGCTCGCGATCGCAGGCGAAGGCACCGTCACCACCGATTGCGCGCAGAAAAACGCAGACATCCTTCTGTTGCTCGCACCGTGCAAAGAACCATCGGCGCGAATCATCCTCGCAACGTCGTCGATCCAACTCGTTTCTCCGAAAGCCCAACGCGCCTTCGCCGCCGTCCCGCCGCCCGCCCACGTCGCCGCACTCGCTCCGCTGCGCGTGCTCGTCGAAGCGCTCACGCGCGCCGGCCGCGACATCTCCCGCGAAAAACTCGTCGACACGCTCGAAGGCATCTACCGCCTCGACCTCGGCGACGCGCCACTCATCACCTTCGGCCCCTCGCGCCGCAACGGCGCGCGCGGCGCGTACATCGCCGAGGTCGACCTCGCGAATCGCACGACGAAGCCCGCACGCTGGGTAGAATCGCCGCAATGATTCAGTGTCATCCTGAGCGGGTGGCGGGTAGGGCGCGAAGGATCCCCTGCCCATGCACGAGACTCGCTCCGTCGGCAGGGGATCCTTCGCGTCCCACCCACCGCCCGCTCAGGATGACACTCGAATGACCATCCGCCCCGCCACCCTCGCCGACGCCGGCTCCATCGCCGCCCTCGCGGGCGAGCTCGGATATCCGTCGACCCCCGCCGCGATGCACGCGCGCCTCGCGCCGATCCTCGCATCGCACGACAACGCCGTCTTCGTCGCCGACATCGGTGGTACCGTCACCGGCTGGATCCACGTCTCCATCGTTCCATCCGTCGAAAACGACGATTCTGCGGAGATTCGCGGACTCGTCGTTGCGTCAACGCATCGCAGCCGCGGCGTTGGCGCGGAACTGGTCGCCGCTGCTGAGATTTGGGCAAGAGCAGGAGGGAGAGATCGTATGCGCGTCCGCAGCAACATCGCCCGCGAGCGAACGAGATCCTTTTACGAGCGCCTCGGCTACCTCGTCACGAAAACGCAGCACGCGTTCGACAAGAACCTGCTGCTCGCGATCGTGCTCTGTCTCGCGGCATTCACTGCGTCCGCCGCGGAGCTCTCGCCCGGCGTGAAGATCCCCGACGCCGCGAAGCCCGGCCCGAACTTCGACGTCGAGCGCGCGACGCAGTCGTACCTCGAGCTCCTCACGCCCGAACAGCGCGCGCGCTCCGACGCGTACTTCGAAGGCGGCTACTGGCTGGAGCTGTGGGACGTGCTCTACACGCTCGCCGTCGCCGCACTGTTGCTGTTCTCCGGCCTCTCGCGAAAAATGCGCGACACCGCGCAGCGCATCCTGAAACGTCCGTTCCTCACGACGTGGCTCTACGTCGTCTTCTGGTTCGTCGCCGTCACGCTGCTCACGCTGCCGTTCACGATCTACACCGGCTTCGTGCGCGAGCACAAATACGGACTCGCCACGCAGACGTTCGGCGCATGGCTGGGCGATGCAGCGAAAGGCTTCGCGCTCGGCCTCGTGTTCCTGCCGCTGCTGATCGCTTTCATCTACTGGGCGATTCGCAAGGCCGGCGAGAACTGGTGGGTGTGGGCGAGCGTGATCGTGTTGATCGGCATGATCTTCGTGATGACCATCTCACCGGTCTTCGTCATGCCGATGTTCAACAAATACACGCCGCTGCCGCCGGGAAAAGTGCGCGATGAAGTGCTCGCACTCGCACGCGCGAATCGCATTCCGGCGCACGACGTCTACGTCGTCGACGCATCGCGGCAAACGACCCGCGTGAGCGCAAATGTCTCCGGCCTCTTCGGCACGACGCGCATCTCGCTCAACGACAACCTCCTCAATCGCTCATCGCTCGAAGAAATCCGCGCAGTTCTCGGACACGAGATGGGCCACTACGTGTTGAATCATGGCGCGCGCCTGATCATCTACTTCACGCTCGTGATCAGCTTCGGCTTCTTCATCGTCCATCGCGCCTTCGATC
>DATKFO010000851.1:0-7141 GCA_035544355.1 Thermoanaerobaculia bacterium | reverse complement strand
ACGATGCCCGACTGGATGACGTTGAACGATGTCGCATCGTACGAGGCCGCCGTCGACGGATCGTCGGTGACCTGACTGCTCTCGTTGTGGACGTTGTCGCCGTCGCGGTCGAAGATCGTCTGTCCCTGGTTCGAGATCGTTCCCGACGCCGTCGCGCTGATCGTTGCGACGATCGTCATGGTCACGCTCTCGCCCGCGGCGAGCGTGCCGTCCCACAACACCACGTTTCCGAAGTGCACGATCGTGCCGCTCGTGGCGCTCACGCTGACGACCGTGAGGTCGTCCGGCAGACCGTCCGTGAACTCGTGACCGTAGTTGTCGCCCTGCGTGGCGGTCATGTTGTTCGTCATGACGATCGTGTACGTGACGTCGGTGCCCTGGACGAACGTGCCGCTGACGGACTTCGTCGCCGAAACGATCCCCGACTGCAGCACCGCGAACGACGTCGCATCATTTGCGGCCGCGGTCGACGGATCGTCCGTTACTACGCTGCTCTCGTTGTCGCCGTCGCCATCCGTGTCGAAGATCGTCTGTCCCTGATTCGAGATCACGCCGGTCGCAGTCGGGCTGATGGTCGCGACGATCGTCATCGTCACGCTCTCGCCCGATGCGAGCGAGCCGTCCCACAGGACGATGTTTCCGAAGTGCACGATCGTGCCGGCGGTCGCGCTCACGCTGTCGACGGTGAGCTTCGACGGGAAGCCGTCGGTGAATTCGTGACCGAAGTTGTCGTTCTGCGTGACGGCCATGTTGTTGGTCATCACGATCGTGTAGGTGACGTTCGTCCCTTGCACGAACGAGCCGCTGACCGATTTCGTGGCAGTGACGTTGTCGTCGGCGAGTGCGGCGGGCGTGATGAGAGAAAGGACGGCGACGAAGAGGCCGAGCGCGACGCGGGCAGGAGTGTGCATGACCATCCCTCGCTTGTTATTGAGTTGTTGGGAACTTGGGGAACTCAAGCGGAATGCTCGCACCAAACGCGTGTAAGGGATGTAAAAGTGGCCGGCCACGCCGCCGCTTTGGGTGGCATGTTCGGGTCGCGAGGTCGCGAAGAGAACCTGGACGGCGGACTTATGGTCCGCCGGTTTTCGTCGGTTGCGCGAGGCGGCGGACTATCAGTCCGCCGTCCAGGACCGTCTCAAACCGAGCGTCCTACGACACTACTGCGGCGCGTCCGTGAGGAACCCCACCTTCAGCGCGCCCGCTGCGTGCGCGGCGTCCATCGCTTCCACCGCCTTGTCGAACGCCACCGTGTCCTCGGCGTTGATGAACACGACTTTGTTCGACGGCGCGCGGCCGCTGAGGTGGCCGACGAGCGAGTCGCGCAGCTGCGCGGCCGAGGCCATCTTGTCCGTGTTGAGATAGATTCCGTCGCGTTTCACGGTGATGACGAGCTGCACCTGACTCTCAGGTGGCGGCGTTGCGGCCATCACTTCCACCTTCGGCGGCACTTCGACGTCGAGTCCCATCTGCAGGATCGGCGTCGCCACCATGAAGATGATGAGGAGCACGAGCACGACGTCGACGAGTGGGGTGATGTTGATCTCGGACTTGACTCCGACTCCACCGCTACTAAAGGCCATGGCACCCTCCCTTCACATCCGTCCCTGAGCCATCTGACTACCGGCCTGTTGATTCTCCGTCAAAATGGCCACGCTGGTGAACTCCGCATCGTTCGCGGCCTTCATCACCAGGCGCACTTTTCCGTAGTTGATCCGCTTGTCCGCCTTCAGCATCACGGTGCGATTCGGATCCTTCTGGTGCTCGGTCGTGAGATACGTCGAGAGATTTTTGTCGGGGATCCAATCCTGTCCGACGAACACCGAGCCGTCGGGCTTGATCGAGATGATCAGGTCTCCTTCCTTCCCCGGTTTCTTTTCCGCGTGCGGACCGGTGGGGAGGAGCACGTCGACGCCCGACTGCAGCATGGGCGTGACGACCATGAAGATGATGAGCAGGACGAGACAGACGTCGACCAGCGGTGTGACGTTGATATCGCCTTTGAGTTCGTCGGGGCTGCCGCCGCCGGCGCCGAATGCCATGACCGACCTCCGCTACTTTGCGCGGGCGCGCGCTTCGTTCTTGATGAAGTAGTCGATGAGCTGCGACGACGAGTTCGACATCTCGACCTGGAAGCGCTCGACCTTGCCGAGGAAATAGTTGTACATCCAAACGGCGGGGACGGCGACGATGAGTCCGAACGCAGTCGTCGCGAGAGCTTCCGCGATGCCGGCCGAGACCGCGCCGAGGCCGCCCGATCCGGAGATGGCCATGCCGCGGAACGAGTTGATGATGCCGACGACGGTGCCGAACAGTCCGACGAACGGCGCGGTGGTCGAGATCGTGGCGAGATTGCCGAGACCTTTCTTCATTTCCGCGGTCGTCATCAGCGTCTCGCGCTCGATGGCGCGCTTGCCCGACTCGACGATGTCGAAGTCTTCGGGTAATTGTTGCGAGACTTCGTATTGAAACTCCGTCAGCCCCGCGGCGAGCACGCGCGCAAGATGGCTGTGCCGGAACTCCTTTTTCTTCGTGAAGCTGATCGCCTGCTCGAGCTTGTGCTCGCGCAGCAGCGGCGTGACGCCGAGTGCGACCTGCAGTGACTCGCGTTTCGCTTTTTGAAATCGCCACAGGCGCTCACCCGCGATCGTCAGCGACCACACGGACATCAGCATGAGAATGACCACGACGATCTTGCCGACGATCGTCATCGATTCCCACAAGCCGATGATGCTGAAACTAGCTTCCATCCCTTCCATGCACTTCTCCTTCTTCTACGTCTCTTCCGCGTTACTGCAAGTGGAAATTGATCGTCAGGTTCCAATAGACGGGAACGGGCATTCCGTTGAGCGTACCGGGCGTGAACTTCCATTGGCGCACGGCATCGAGCGCCGCTTCGTCCAGTCCGAACGGGAGGCTCTTGAGCACGCGCGCCTGTGTGACGTTGCCGTTGCGATCGATCACCGCTTCGATGATCACGATGCCCTGGATCCTCGCCTTGCGCGCGATCTCGGTGTAGCGCGGCTCCACGCGGTTGATCGTGCGCGGCGCCATGACGTTGCCGCCGACGCGGACCGGTCTGTCGCCGGTGCCGCCGATCTCGCCGCCGATTTGTCCGCCGATCGTGCCACCGATCACGCCTCCAACCACTCCGCCGACCACGCCACCCACGACGCCGCCGGCCTGTCCTCCGACTTGCCCACCTTCCTGCGCGCCGGCCGTGTCGGTATTCACGCTGACGTCGGGAAGTTCTTCAGGGATACGCGTCGGCTGCCGAAAGGTCTCGTGTGTTTCGGGACGCGGCTCGACGCGCGGATGCGGCGTGGAGCTCCCGCTCGCCGGCGGTGGTGGGGGAGGTGGAGGCGGAGGAGGCGAGGTGACGATGAATGCCTGGATCGGCTTCGTGATCGTCTCCGGATGTTCCTTCACGTACAACGTTGCGGCGATGATCGCGCCGAACACCGCGACGTGAAGCACGGCGGAGATGAGCGCGGAGACCCATCCCCCTTTTTTCTTGTCCTTCCCGGCGGACTCGATCAGGACGTCATCGAACATTGGCGAATCCTCTGTGCTCGTGGAACAGACTCTGCTGAACTGATGCCAAGGTCTCGCGCGGGTCGTGAGTGACCCGAGCATTTGACACCCGCGTTCGAGGAATCGCAACTCTCGTTGCCCGATGCCCGACACCCGTTCTCGGGACGGCGGGCTTAAGCCCGCCGATTTCAGAACCGGCGGACTATAAGTCCGCCGTCCAACGAGTGCGCGTGAGGTTGCTGCTGAATCGCGGGCGGGCAACGGGCATCGGGCGACGAAAATCGCGTAGCGCGAATGTCGTCACCGCTCCCACGATCGCTCCCGCGATGTGCGCGATCGGCACCGGCGCAACGCCTTCTCCCATGTGCGTCACGAACACGAGCGAGCCCGTGGTCAGCTCGAACACGATCTTCGCGACGAACGCGATCCCGCAGAGCATCGCGATGCGCGATCGGCGCGCTTCGATGATCAGCATCGCGAACAGCGCGGAGTCGAGTCCCGAGAGTCCGCGATATGCGATCACGTTCGGCGCGAACGCGAGCACTGCGAGGGGAATCACGATCGCGCTGGCGAGCAGCGTCGCGTGGAACGCGACGCGATTGCGTCGCTCGCATACCCATGCGAGCAGGAGGAACGCGAGCGCGTCCCACGCGAGCTGCTCATACGACCAATGCGTGAAGTGACACGTGACGAAGCGCCACACCTCGGCGTTGCGATGGAGCTCGAGACCCTCGCCGTCGAAGAATGTGGCCCCGACGGCGAGCAGCGTGAGGATGACTGCGATCAACGCTTCGCCTTCATCGCGGCGAACACGGCGATCGCTGCGAGCAGCACGAGCATCGGATCGAATGCGCCGCCGCCGCGCAGTGAATGCGACTTGCCGGTCGTCATCGGCTTCGCCGTGTCGACGCGCCGGTTCACCGGCGGCTGCGAGCTGCGCACCGTTTGCGCGGCGCGCTCGATCGCGATGCGCTGTTTGTTGTTGCGTGCGATGCCGCGTTTCTCGAACACGTCATCGGCCAGCACGACCATCGACGTGTAGTCGGTGACGAGCTGGTATTGCACGCCGAGGTTGCGAATCGCGCTTTCGGATTCCTCGGCGGGCATCAGGCCGACGGTTTCCTTCATCACGTTTTGCTCGATGCGATCGAGCGCCCACATCCGTTCGAGCTCGGGATGCTCCGTCGCGACGTCGGGGAAATCGAAGCGCGTCGTGTATGTCTCGTCCTTGCCGGTGAGCTTCGCGCGCAGCGTGACGTCCGCGGGTCCACCTTTCGCGTAGCGGCCGAAGATCACGAGCTGCTGCCCGCGATAGATCTTGCCGATCACTTCGTCCGTCGCGTCGGTGACTTTCACGCCGCGAATCTCGAGCTTCGCGTCGTGCAGCGCCTCGCTCGTGATCTTGTCCTTCGCGAGCAGGATCTGTCCGATGATGTCGTCGTCGTTCGAGACCGGCGCGTAGAAGCCGCCGCTCGTCTCCGCGACGAGCTTCAACAGCGGCCAGTTCGCGTTGTTGCCCATCAGGAATCCGAACACGCGCACGTCGTACTGCTTCAGCAGTTTGTGAAATTCGCGCGGATCGACGATGCCGGTGTTCGTCACGCCGTCGGTGACGAGCAGGATGCTCGTCGCGCGATCGGCCTCGACCGCATCGAGTCCCGACTTCAATCCGTCGTAGACGTTCGTGCCGCCTGCGATCTGCAGTTGCTGCATCTTCTGCGACCACTCCGCGACCGTTTGCGGATTCACGTCGACGAAGCCGCTGGTCAGCTCGCGTGCGGAATCGCTGAACACGAAGATGCGGAAGCGATCGCCCGGTTTGAAGTGCGTCAGCGCTTCGTGCACTCCCTTCGCGAGTGTGGCGAGCTTGCTCGCCATCGAGCCGGAGTTGTCGAGCACGAAGATGTAGTCGCCGCCCGACGTGATCGGATTGAGATCGATGCCCGGCGTGACGGTGAGCATGAATGTGCCGGTCGCATCGGCTTTCGGTTTGTACGCGAGCAGCTCGACGCGGCCGGGGAGGTTGTCCGCGAGCCGGTAGTAGAAAACGAAGTCGTGCGTGAGGTCGCCGCTCGTGCGATCGAGCGCGACTTTGTAATGTCCCTCGGCGAGTTTCTGAATCTTCGCTTCCGCCTCGGCGCCGGGTACGCGCACTTCATCGACGGGCCAGCCCGATTTCAATTCGACGTTGACTGCGAAGCGCTGCTCGACTTTCGGATTGCGCGTCCAGAACGACTTCGCGACTTCGTCGGTGCCGCCGTCGGCGAGCGGATAGACGTAGCGTCCGACGCCTGTGTCGATCTTCAGCGGCTGGTAGTAGACGAAGCGGATCTTCGTCTCTGCATTCGCGCGCACGGGCGAGATCGAGAACTTGTACGACGTGTACTCGACTTCGTCTTTCGGCTTCGTGCATGCGCATTCGCCGAGGCCTGCGTCGTTGCCTGCGTTGCGCTCCTCTTCGTAGACGCGCTTCGCTTCCTTCGCTTCGATCACTTCCCCTTCGAGCACGCGCTCGCCGTTCCAGATCGTGATCTCGGAGAGACTCGCGCTCGCCGGAACGGGGAAGCCGTAGACCGCTTCGAGATCCTTGTCGTTCGGATTGAAAAAGACCTGCGTGACTTCCGTGCGCGCGAAGCCGTTGTCGATCACGACGTCGACGTTGTGCTCTTTGATCTGGATCGGCTGCTGCGTCGCGCCGGCGGGCGTGAGCGTGCCGGCCGCGAAGAGCGAGGATGCTGCGAATGCGAGCACGAGTGTGAGAAGGCAGATGCGATACCGGAGCGCCGGCGCGTTCCACCGGCGCACAGGGGTCCCAGTCCCGGGCACTGCCGGCAACGCGCCGTCATACCGATGGTTGGCGCGCCGGCGCTCTGGTATCGCTCTCAGGTCGGATCGGTTCATGGGGTTGTTCCTCCTGAGCGCGCTGAGAGAGCGAACGTGCTGCCACGGAGCGATAGCTTGTTTTTCAATGACTTACGATCGTTTCGTGTGTATCGATGTGCGTTTATCGATCATCAGATGTACATTCAGAGCGCATGCTCTCCGCAGAAGACCGTAATCTCGCCACCCACCTCGGTGCCCTCGTCTACGCAAACCCATTCCTCGACGAGCGCATCGAGCACGAGCACCAGATCCTCGGCGACGGCTACATCGCCAGCCAGCCGTTCTGGAGTCTCGTCTTCGATCTGCAGCGAAAGCGAAACATCGACGCGATCGCGGCGAAGTGCGCGGAGCTCGTCGCGCGGATGGATCGCAACGATCCGCTGCGCGAGGACGTTGCCATCTATCTTTTGTATGAGCGCTACCGCGACGGCTTCTTCGATCTCATCGCGCGCGGCGACGCGATCGAGCGCGTCGAGTTCTACGCGCGCTTTCGCGCGGACTGCGAAGAGCTGCTACGCGATGCGATCGCGCCCGCGCATCTCTTCGCGTGTTTTTTCCAGGTGCGCCGCGCGTTCCATCACATCTTCGACACCATCGTCGGCCGCTCGCTGTCCGCTGCGAAATTGCGCGCGGCGATCTGGCAATCGGTGTTCACGCACGACGTGCGCCGCTATCGCCGCTCGCTGTACGCGCGCCTGGGCGACGTGCCGACGCTGATCACGGG
>DATKFO010000850.1:0-3504 GCA_035544355.1 Thermoanaerobaculia bacterium | reverse complement strand
AAACCGGCGACTGGGTGTACTTGAGCGCGTTGCCTACGAGATTGTCTATCACGCGCTCGAGGAGCGCCGCATCGCCGCGCACGAAAACATCATCCGCGATCGACGTTGTGAGCGTGCGATCGGTGCTCGCCTGAAGGAAATCGATGCGCGTGCGTGCAAGCATGCCGAGATCGAAGACGGATGATGATGCCGCGAAGTCACGCAGAGGGAGCCGCTCGAGATCGAGCAGCGCATGAACCATCGACTGGAGTTTGCCCGCTTCCGCTTCGAGCAGCGACGCGACCCGGCGGCGCTCGCCTTCGGTGAGATCGAAGCCGCCGAGGAGTTGCGTGAGACTTCGCATCGACGCGAGCGGCGTCTTCAACTCGTGCGCGAGCATGCGCTGCGATTCGACTTCCTGCGCGCGCCGCTCGGCGAGCTTCGTCGCGATTTCTTCGAGGCGCGATGCGGTGATGCGCACGCGCGTGGTCTCGACGCCTGCGATCGAGCCGGCGACGACGACGAGCAGGGTGATGATCGGAATCGCGATGCCATTGATCGCGAGTGCGATCACGCCGCCGATCAACACGAGCGCGGCGATCGTCGCCGCGACGATGCGCGAGCTCGTCGCGAGAATCACCGCAGCGATCGAGCCGGCAACGAGTCCACCGAAGATCGGCGGCAGCTCGCGAATCTGTTCGCCGCGCAGCAGCGATTCGGTCGCGGCCGCGTGCACGGTCACGCCGGGATCCGACACGAGTCGCCGCGAAACCGGTGTGAGCACGCGATCGCCGAATCCGAGCTCGGTCGGTCCGACGAACACGATTTTTCCTCGCAGGTTCGCGCCGCGCGTAAGCAGCTCCGCCGCGCTCACGATCGGGATCGACGACGGCCGCGTGCGAAACGCGGGCGCGATCGTTTGTCCGACCGGCACGGCGATCGTCGTCCGCATCGACGCTGCTTCGAGCGGCAACGCGGTGTACGCGCGCGTGCGACTCTGTTTCGTCGTCGCGAAGCGGCGGAGGATGCCGTCGCGATCGAGCTCGAAATTTCCGTGCGCGACGATCGCGCCACTCGCGATGGCCTCCGTCGGGACGAGCCACTCCTGATCTTCGGAGAGCACGGCGACGACCGCGACCGGAAGGCGATGCATCGCGCGCGCGAGCTCCGCGTCGCCGTCGCGCGGTGCGGTGAGCAGGATGTCGAGCACGACGCCACGCGCGCCGGCATCGGCGGCGCGATCGATCAATTCGGCGAGACGCGCGCGCGGCCACGGCCACTGTCCGATCTCGCGCAACGAGCGCTCGTCGATCGCGACGATCACGGCCGTCGTTGCGGGCTCGCGTGGCAAGCGGCGCATCGCGAAATCGCGCACCGGCAATTCGAGCGCGTCAGGCACGTCGAACGCGAGCAGCAGCGTCATCACGACCGCGACCGCAACGCCGATGCCTATCGCGCGCGCCATTTCGTCATTATGCCGCGTCGTTTCGCCGCGGCTGGAGCGTCGTTTCGACACGAAACGTGCATGCTCACAGGTGCAGACGGCGTGGCACCGCGGTTGCGATCAGCATCCGCATGTCGGAGGGAACGTTGATGTCGATGAGCCGCCGGGAATGGATGGCGAGGAGTCTCCAAGCAGCGGCCGCACTCAGCCTCGGCATGGGCAGCGTGAGTGCGATGCGACGAGATGATCAGTTGAAGGCCGGCACTCTCGATCTCAACCCCTCCGACGTTTGCACTCTGACATGCGCGCAGACGCTTGGGCCGTGCTACTACTCGGGCACGGTCGTACGTCAGGATCTGACCGAAGGCAAAGCGGGCCTCTCGACGCTGCTCGCGTTTCTAGTCGTCAACGCCGATACGTGTCAGCCGATCGAGAACGCAGCGATCGACATCTGGCACACCGATGCGGGCGGCGTGTACTCCGCGCCGATCAGCACGATGTGCAACGGCATCAACAGTCCCGCGCGACAACAGACGTTTTGCCGCGGCGTACAAATGACCGCGAGCGACGGCTGGGCGCATTTCAAGACCGTGTATCGCGGCTGGTACTCGGGACGCACACCGCACATCCACGCGACCATCCGCGCCGGCGGCTCGGAGATGGTGACGACGCAGTTCTACTTCCCCGACGACCTGAGCACGCACATCTACCACACGCATCCCGCATACACCTCGCGCCCGAATCGCGACACCACGAACACGAGCGACAACGTGATCGGCGGCAGCGCATCGCGCGTGACCCCATTTCTGTTTCGCCCGAAATTGTTCGGCGAAAACTCGCTCGTCGCGCTGAAGGTGATCGCGATCCGTTCCTTGAGGACGACATGCGCCGCTTGATGCTCTTCGCTTTTCTCGTTGCGTCGCCCGCGCTCGCAGATTGCGGTGACACACTTACGCTTTCCTGCAACGGAGCCGCGAACGCGCTGACGTCGAGCGACTGCACATCGTTCGACGGCACCCGCTACGACACCTGGACCTTCAACGGAACGTCCGGCGAAACGGTCACGATGCAAATGACATCAACCGCATTCGACACATTCGTCGCACTGCTCGACCCCTCCGGCTTCCCCGTCGCACAGAACGACGACACATCGTCGACGTCGACCGACTCGCGCGTGACCTTCACGCTGACCGCGACCGGAACATGGACGATCGTGGCAAACGCGCTGAACGCGGGTGGGACGGGGGACTACTTCGTATCGCTCACGTGTCCGTCGAATACGACGGGGCGGCGGCGGGCGGTGGGGCACTGATCACTTCGACCAGTTTTCGAGATGCAGCCCTGTCACGCGACGGAACTCGCGCTCGTTGTTCGTGACGAGCACGAGCCCGCGTGCAACGGCTTGCGAGGCGATGAAGGTGTCGAGCGGACCGATCGGCGTGCCGGCGCGTTCGAGTCGTGCCCGAAGTGTTGCGTAGGCGATCGCATCGTCCGATGTGAAATCGAGGATGATGAGAGGGTGGAGAAAGTTCTCGATCCGATGAAGGGTCCTGACGGGAGATGAGCTCTTCGCCGCGCCGGTGCGGAGCTCGGCTTCCGTGATCACGCTGATGGCCACGTCTTCGCGCGCTTTCGAAAGCAGATGCCGGAGAATGGTTTCATTCTGCTTGAGCGCGTAGATGCACGTGTCTGTATCGAGAAGGTACTTCATGCTCGATCAGAGCCGGCGGCGCTTGTCGACTCGACCCTGCGGGGGACGGTCAAAGTCCTCGGGGACGCCAGCGAAGGACTCGGCATATCCCTCCGGCCACTCGTGAACCGGCTCGAGAATAACCGCGCTCCCTTCGCGATGAACGAGAACCGTATCGCCCTCGAAGCGGAACTCCTTCGGCAGCCGAATCGCCTGGCTTCGGCCGGTCCAGAAAACGCTTGCGGTTTTTCGCTTCGTCGACGACTTCGTCATGATAGCTATCGATGATAGCTACCGTGTGATCCTTGTCAATGTCGTGCGTCCGAACATCACGCGCAGACGCGCATTGATGTGGAGTGCGGCGACCGCAGTCGCCGCTCTTGTACAGCCC
>DATKFO010000849.1:0-2736 GCA_035544355.1 Thermoanaerobaculia bacterium | reverse complement strand
CCCGCCGCCTCGGGCTCGCGAACAGCGTCACGCCGTGGACGCGCTTCGTGCTCGACGGCGACGGCGACGCACCACCGCATGCGCAGATTCTGGCGGGCGGCGACCGCACGCTGCTCTTCACCAGCAACCCCGATCGCTACGACGACGCACCCGGCCTCGAGATCATCCGCACCGAAGCGCGCGTCGATCTCGAACAGGTCTTCAGTGAGCTCTACGCGCGCGGTATTCCGTCGATCGTCGTCGAAGGCGGCGCGCTCCTGCACTCCGAGATCATCCGCCGCTCGCTGTGGCAGAAGATGATTCTCTTCATCGCCCCGATGCTCGTCGGCGGCGCATCGTCACCCTCGCTCTTTCTCGACGAAGGCATCGCGCGGTTGACAGACGCGCACCGCTTTCGGTTTGATCGCGCCGAATTCGTCGGCGGCGATTTGATGGTTGTGGCTTATCCAGTTACAGAGTTAGAGAGTTACAGAGTTACAGAGTAGTCAGCAGCTCTTCTCTCCCACTCTGCAACTCTGTCACCCTGCAACTCTGCAACTCTGCGACTATGTTCACCGGCATCATCCTGCACAGCGGCACGATCGAATCGTTCGAGAAGCTCGCCTCGGGCGCGCGGCTTCGCGTCCGCACGAGCGATCCCGAACCGTTCACGCGCGGCGAGAGTCTTGCGGTGAACGGCGTGTGCCTGACTGTGCTGCCCGATCGCAACGGCGCGCTCGTCGCCGATCTCTCCGACGAAACACTCGCGCGCACGACGCTCGACGGCCTCGGCACCGGCTCGCGCGTGAACGTCGAGCGCGCGCTCGCGATCGGCGATCGCCTCGGCGGACATTTCGTGCAAGGGCACGTCGACACCGTCGGCACATTGCAATCGATCACGTCCGAAGGAGAGTTCGCGATCTATCGCTGGAGTTTTCCGAATGAGTTCGCGCCGCTCGTCGTGAGCAAGGGATCGATCGCCGTCGATGGCGTTTCGCTCACGATCGTCGAGCCCGATGCGTCGAGCTTCGCCGCCGCGCTGATCCCCGAAACGCTGCGCCGCACGAACCTCGGCAGCGCGCGCACGGGCGACCGCGTCAATCTCGAATTCGACATGATCGCGAAGTACATTCGCACGCTCGCCGCCCCGTACGTCTCGTGATCCTCTACCGAAAAACGCAGCAACTCCGGATCCGCCGCGCGCCCATCCCCGAGCCGCCGTTCTGGGCGGCGACGACGATCGCACCGTACGGCACACGCCGCGCGGAGCCGGTCGCCGTCGACTACCTCGATCTCCGCGCGACGCACGTCGAGAAACACGAAGTAACCGTCTGCGAAAACGTGCGCGACGAGATCGAGCGCGCACGCCAGCCGCTGCACGAGCCCGTGCTGATCGACGCGAGCGAAGTCGCGGAGGTCGTGTTTCGCCGCGGAGAAGAAGCACTCGCACTTTGCGACGGCGCGATGTTTCTCACATCCACACGCGGCGGATTTCCGTCGAATGCGAACGCGACGATCGTGATCGCTGCGTGGCCGCTCGAACGCGTGCGACTCGAAGCATTGTTCGCTCGTGCCACCGGCATGCAATGGGGCGTCGCCATTCCCGTGATCTTCCCCGTGACGACCGAGCTCGCCGCACTCACAGACCTCGCCGATCTCGCCCAACGCTTCGGTGCAACATTCTTCGCGCCGATCAGCGTCGCCGTCGACGCAACGGCGAAGCAGGCCATCGCGAAATCGCGGAACGTCGATGAAGAAACGTACGCAATGCTCTTTCACGACGATCTCGATCCGCTGCACACCGCAACCGAGCGCCACATCGCCGCACTCGCCTCGCAGCGCGGCATGGCGGATTTCATCATCCCGCCGCAATGGGACGCGCGCACGAACTGGAACGCCGCCGTGCTGCTGACACGCACCGCATCGCGCATGCTCGCCATGGAACACGAGCTCGAGCTCGCCGCAACACTCGCGCGCTCCGCACGCATCGTCGCCGAGCTCGACAAACCGATCGCACGCGTCGCCGAGGCGGCAAGCCTTGCGATCATCGACGCGCTGGATGATGTGAGCGTCGAGATTCTCGAAGAATGGCTGCGCGGCGACAGCCCGTGGTTCGTCGACGAGATCGACGCGAAGTGGCGCGTGCGGCGGGATTACGGAGTGTGATGTGGAGTGCGGCGGCCATGCCGCCGCTTTGGGTAGCGTGAAGATGTAGGACAGAAGGAGCCCGCCTCAAGATGTGGCACAGACACTCCTGTCTGTGCGCACTCGGGAGACCGGAGCCCAGTGTGCATCGGCTCATCCCGCGCGGGGCGCACAGACAAGAGTGTCTGTGCCACACGCAACCTCGAAACCCGCACTCCACATCACTTTCGGTGATCGATCTTCACCTTCGTGCGGATGCCGCCGCGCACGTAGAAATCGCCCTCCACCTCGATGAAGCGCGGATCGAGCGCGGTGATCAGGTCGTTCGCGATGCGATTCGTCACTGCTTCGTGGAACGCGCCTTCATCGCGATAGGACCACAAATAGAGCTTGAGCGATTTCAGCTCGACGCATTTCTGATCGGGGACGTAGCGGATGCGGATCGTTGCGAAGTCGGGCTGGCCGGTCATCGGGCAGAGGCAGGTGAACTCCGGGGCCTCGAAGGCGATCTCGTAATCGCGCTCGGGGTTGGGGTTGGGGATGGTCTGGAGGTCTTTGGATGGAGTTGTCGTCATGGCGGAAAGTCGTTCCGCGTTCATCCTTCATCGTTCA
>DATKFO010000848.1:0-5768 GCA_035544355.1 Thermoanaerobaculia bacterium | reverse complement strand
CGCTCGCTATCATTCGCCCGCCATGTCCTCACCGATCGAGATCGTCGGTTATCGTCCCGAGTTTCGGGAGGCGTTCGAGAGCCTGAATCGCGAATGGCTCGAGCGGTATGCGCTGATCGAGCCGGTCGATGTCGAGCATCTGCAGAAGCCGGAGGAACACATCCTGCGCGATGGCGGGCAGGTGTTCTTCGCGGTGCAAGGCAGCGCGGTCGTCGGGACATGCGCGGCGGTTCGCAAATCGGAGGACGTGTTCGAGCTCGCGAAGCTCACAGTTGCGTCATCGGCGCGCGGTCATGGACTCGGGCGGCGGTTGTGCGAGGTCGTCGTGTCGTATGCACGCGAGGCCGGCGCATCGGAAATCGTGCTCAGCTCGAACACGCAGCTCGTCGACGCGATCCACCTTTATGAAGCGCTCGGATTTCAGCACGCGCCGATTCCGGACGACATGCCTTACGAGACGGCGGATGTGTTCATGAAGCTCGCGCTGTAGTTTTTCCGTGTCGTCAGTGGTCGATCGTCGCGAGCACTTCGCTTCGCATTCGCTGCGCTGCTGCGCTGGGGTTGCGTTGCACGGCTTCGTTGAGTGCGCGCTTCGCTTCGTCGATGCGTCCCTGCACTGCGAGGACGATCGCGTAGTTGCCCCACGCGTGGATGTTGTTCGGGAAGAGCTCGGTCTCTTTGCGAAAGGCCTGCTCGGCTTCGGGGCCGCGCTGCAAGTGGAGCAGTGCTTCGCCGAGGTCGTCGTGGAGGCCGCGGATGGGCGGGAGGTGGCGCGATTCGAGATCGCGGAGCGATTCGTCGAGCGTCGTCGCGAGCGCCTGCCAATCGCTCGATGCTTTGAGAATTTGCGACAACGCGACGAGCGTCGTTGCGCGGCGCGGTGCGAGGGAGCGCGCGACGTCGATGTGCCGCCGCGCGGTCGCGAGGTCGCCTTCGAGAAACGCGATCTTCGCGAGCGTTTCCTGTGCGAATACGGGATCGTCTTTCTGCGCGAGCTCTGCGTGTGCGCGTGCGTCCGCGAACTGTCCGGCTTGCGCGAGGAGATCGGCGAGTGGCAGCGCGACGACTGCGCTTCCTGCGAAGCGTTTATTCGCCTCGCGCAGCGTTGTGATCGCATCCGCCTGCTTTCCGCTTCGCTGGTACGCGGTCGCGAGCAGGCTCCATTCATCGACGAGCGCAGGATTCTCTTTCGTCAGCGTGACGAGCAGCGGAATCGCCTTCGCGTATTTGCTCGCTTTCACGAGCGCTTCGGCATCGCGAAACATGCGCACGTACTGAATGCGATCCTTGGCGTCGGGATAGTCGCCGCCTTCGCCGCTCGATGCAGAACCGATGTAGCCGAGGGCTGCGAGCTTCTGCTGATCTTCGGCGCTGATCGGCGCGGGTGGCTGCGGCATGCGCACGAGCGGCTTGAGCGCATCCGCCATCGCGAACAGTGTGCGGCGCTCGGCATCGGCGACGTTGGATTTCTCCGCCGCGTCCGCGTTCCAGTCGTACAGCTCGCGCTTCGGCGCGTCGATGAATTGAAATCGTGCGTCGACGAGTGACGTGAGCTCGTGCCAGTGCATGTGCAGTCGCGGCAAGTAGCTCTCCGCATAGATGCGCCGATCGCGCGGCGCCGCGGTGAGCAGATTCACTCCGTCGATGCGTGCCGGTGCGTCGAGGCCTGCGCCCGCGAGAATCGTCGGCATCACGTCGGTCAACGCAGCGAGCGACGACACTCGCTCGCCGGCGCGTTCACGCCGCGGAAGTTTCACGATGAGTGGAACGTGAATCGCCTCGCGATAGACGAACACGCCGTGCTCGTCTTCGCCGTGATCGCCGAGTCCCTCGCCGTGATCGGAGAGAAACACGATCAGCGCGTCGTCGTAGAGATTGCGCCGCCGCAATGATTCGAGAAATCGCCCGACGATCGCATCCGCATACGCAACCTCGGCATCGTACGGCGCATGTTTGCTCGCGTACTCCGCAGGCGCGTCGTACGGCGCGTGCGGCTCGTAGAGATGCAGAAAGCCGAACACTTTGCGCGACTGCACGCCGTCGAGCCAACGCTCGAGCGCCGCGAGCGTTCGTTGGCCGCCGCGTTCCGCATTCACGTCGATCGACGATGCGTATTCGAGCTCGTCGTCATATTGATCGAAGCCGCGATCGATTCCGGTCGCGCGGCGCAGCACGTACGTCGACACCGCGGCGCCCGTCGTGTAGCCGTTCTCTTTCAGAATCGCGGGAAGCGTGTCGGGATCCGTCGACAGCGCGTAACCGATGTTGTCGCGCACGCCGCTGTTTTGCGGCAGCAGTCCGGTGAGGATCGTCGTGTGCGACGGCAGCGTTTGGGGCACGTGGCTGTACGCCTGTTCGAACGTGATCGCGTCGCGCGCGAATGCGTTGATGTTCGGCGTGAGCTCGCCGCCGACGCGATCGGCACGCAGCGTGTCGACGGAGATCAGAAAAATCGGAGGCTGCGTCGCGCGCTTCGGCGGTTGCGGCTTGTCCGGTACGACCGTCTCGCGATTGCAGGCGGCGAGAATGAGCAGGATCGCCAATTGGAAGGAGATCCTTCGCGCCCACCCAGCCACCCGCTCAGGATGACACGCGGGCTCGTTCATCGCGCGCGCCTCCGCCATTGTGCGGCGAGCTCGTTCTGCTGCATTTCCGCGAACGTCTTCCATGCGATGTCGTAGCTCGAGCGATCGGGGTTCGCGCGCACGAGGCGCTCCATGGTCGCGTTTGCATCCGCGCGGCGTCCGCTCAATATGTAGATCACTGCAAGATTCGCGTACGCCTGGCGATCGTGCGGAAAGCGGCGGATCTCTTCGTTGAACGAGTCGATCGCGGCGGGAATCTGATTCATGCGCGCGAGGATGTCGCCGCGCACGTAGAACAGCAGCGGCGGCACTTCGACGCTCTTGTCGCGCGCTTCCTGCAGCGCCTGATCGATGAGTGTCGCCGCTTCCGGCAACCGTCGCTGCCGCACAAGCACCTCGGCCAGCAGGACCATGCCGGGCGCGCGATAGTTGAAGGTGTCCATCGCCGCCTGTGCTTCGCGCGCGGCGGATTCGAGATCGCCTTTCGTCATCGCGGCGCGGCCGGTGATGATGTGTGCGTTGCCGGGATTCACGCTCGCGCCGACGGCGGCATGCTGGATCGCCTCGTCGGGATGATTCGTCATCAAATAGAGATTCGCGAGCGACAACGAGAACTCGCCGGCGATCGACGGCGCGATCTGGATGCCGCGCTTGTATGTCTCGATCGCTTCTTCGTAGCGGCCCATCTCTTCGAGCACTTTCGCGAGCAGCGTCCATGCGTCGGTGAGGCGCGGATTCTTCGCGATCGTGTCGCGCAGCAGCGCAGCGCTCTCCGCGTAGCGCCCCTCTTTTTCGAGCTGCGTCGCGCGCATGATCGCGGAGAGCTCGTCGATGTGGTCCTTAGGATCGGGAAGCGGGCCGTTCGATTGCGAGCTCGTGGAGCTGAGGTAGCCGAGGGCTGCGAGTTTCTTCGCCTCCTCGGGATCGATGTTCCCGATCACCGGCATCTCGCGCGGAAACGGCTCGAGCTCTTTGCGCATCGCCGCGTAGACGCGACGATTGTCTTCGAGCACGTTCGATTTCTCCGCGACGTCGCTCGCTGCGTAGAGCTCGGGACGCGGCGCATCGATGTAATGAAACGTATCGCCGGCGAGCGAGCGGAGATCGCTCCATCCGAGGTGAATGCGCGGATAGAGCGTTTCACTGTAGATATTGCGCGATGCAGGCGGCGCGAGCAGCGACGCGCCTTTCAATCCTGCAGGCGCGGTAATGCCGGTCAGCGCTGCGATCGTCGGCAGAACGTCGATCAGCTGCACAGGCGCGCTCACGCTTTCGCCCGCGCGCTGTGATTTCGGCAGTTTGAGGATCAGCGGCACGTGGATCGCTTCGCGATAAAGAAAAATCCCATGCTCGTCTTCGCCGTGATCGTGCAGCCCTTCGCCGTGATCGGAGAGAAGCACGATCACTGCGCGGTCGTAGATGTTTTTCTTTTTCAGATCGTCAATGAACTGTCCGACGATGACGTCGGCCGCGGCGATCTCGCCGTCATACGGCAATGATGCGTAACGCGTCTTGAACGGCTCGGGCGGGTCATAAGGAGAATGCGGCTCGAACAGGTGCAAGAGAAAGAAGAATGGCTTGTCGCCTTGCGAGGCAATCCATTGTTCTGCCGCTTGCGCCGATTCGGTGCCGGGACGCTGCAGACGCCCGAGAACTTGTCCGCTGCGCACGGCGACGCGATCGTCATAGAAATCGAAGGCATTCGCGAGACCGGTATTGCCGCGCAGGACATAAGCCGAAACCGCAGCGCCGGTCGCATAGCCGTTTTGCTTGAGCAGCGACGCAATCGTCGGATGTTTCGCCGCGTCGAACGGAAATCCGATGTTGTTGCGCACGCCATTGTCGGGAGGAAGTTGTCCCGTGAGCAGCGACACGTGCGACGGCAGCGTGAGCGGCACGTGCGAGTACGCGTTCGCATAAAGGATCGCGTCTTTGCGCAGCGCATCGATCGCAGGCGTTTCGACGCCTTTGTAGCCGTACGCAGGCAAATGATCCGCGCGCAGCGTGTCGATCGAAATGATGATCACTGGCGCGTTCTCCGCCGTAATGGCCGGAGTCTCGCGGCGTGTGCAAAACGTGAGGAGAAGGGAAAGGGAGAACAGGAACCGTCGCATAAAAAAGTCGCCCCGGCGCGAGGCCGGGGCGACAGGGTACTGCAAGAAACGACGAACGATTAGAAACGAGCTCCGAACGAGAACAGGTACGTACGCGGGAGCTGGAAGTGGCCGTTCGGGGCGATCAGGTTCAGGCCGCCGTTGGCGGTCGGAGTCTGCGGCTTGCCGAAGTTCGGGCCCAGCTGCCAGTGCACACCCTGGACCGGAGTCTGGGTGAACGGATTGAACACGGCGCAGCGCTTGCCGGAGTCGGCACCGGTGCTCTGGATGCAGGCAGCCTGACGCGCGGTGAGAACCGTCGTGTCGCCGTTGATGACGCCCTGGTTGTTGAACGCGTTGACCATCTTCGCCTGGGCGAAGAGACGGAAACGCGAGATCGGCAGCTCGTACGTCACACCGAGGTCCGTGGAATGAATGTCATCCCAGCGGAACGCGCCGCGATCCGAGAAGTAGTAGTTCACGTTCGTCGGAGGCGTCTCGTATCCCGGGTTCGCAACGCAACCGGTGCACGCGGCGCGAGCGCGCGTGTCGATCGTGCCGATCGCCGAATACGGCGTACCGGAGTCGAAGCGATGGAGAATCGAGATGTTGAAGGTACCGATCGGGGTCGGCTGGTCGTACGTGACGTACGCGCGCAGTTTGTGCTTCTGATCGCCCGGCAGGGCGCCGGACGGGTTGTGCGCATCGAACGCGCGGTATTCCGGATAGCGGAACTGCGCTTCGGAGACCGGGCCGCTGCCCGCCGTCTCGGTGGTCACGTTGCCCTCGAGCTTCGAGAGGGTGTAGTTCGCACCGATGTTGACGCGCTGCCACGGACGCCACGCGGACTGCACGGTGAGCGCGTCGTACGTGCGCTCGAAGAAGTCGCTGTTCGTGACTTCCGCGAAGTCGACGGCGCCGAGGTCGATCTTGCCCGCCACCGGATCGGTGACCGTGAGGTCGACCTGACCCGTCGACGTGTCGATGACCGTCGTGTAGAAGTTGTTCCACTCTTTGTGCGTGATGTCGGCGCGGAAGTACGCGTTGGTCGTGAGCTGCGAGCCGAAGCCCACCGTCCACTCGTCGACCG
>DATKFO010000847.1:0-5446 GCA_035544355.1 Thermoanaerobaculia bacterium | reverse complement strand
GTTTCCATCTTCGCGATCTTGTCGCGCAGTTCCGGCGCGTTGATGTCGCGGAGGTCGTTGAGCACTTCGAGGTGGTACATCGGCGTTCGCTCGATGTGGCCGCCGTCTTCGAGGATTTGTTCTTTCACTTCGTGGCGCAGGAGCTTCATTGCGCGGTCGGCTTCGACGTTGCCGAGGATCAGGGCGCGCAGGTTCTTGATGACGTGGTTGCCGCCGATGTCGTGCTCGATGTTGTTTGCGAGGAACTCGAGTTGCTTGCGGATGCTGGCCTGGATGACGGGATCGTCCGCGTAGCGCAGCCAGTGCGGGACGCGGACGGAGATCGTGTACGGGTCCCACGCTTCGCCGATTTTTTCTTTGTGCGTTTCAATCCAGGCGTGGACGTCGGCTTTGGTGAATTCGCCTTCGAAGTAGTGCGATTGAAAGGCATCAAGGTGTTTGCCGCCGCCCTGAAATCGCCGGCGGCGGCGAGAGGTGTAGCGAATGCGCGCGAGGATTTGCTTGAGGCGCAGATGGCGGACGGTGTGGAACAGTCTCATGCGCCGAGGGCGTCCGCGATTCGCTCGGAGGCTCGGCCGTCCCAAAGTGGCGGGACGGCGCCACGTTTGCCGCGGCCGTCGAGAATCGCTTCGAAGTGCGTGCGCAGCAGCTCGAGATCGTCGCCGATCAGGATGTTCGTGCCGATCGTCACGGTCACGGGGCGCTCCGTGTTTGCGCGCAGCGTGAGACAGGGGATGCCGAGGGCCGTCGTTTCTTCCTGCACACCGCCGGAGTCGGTGATGACGAGCGTCGCGCGCGCCTGCAGCGCCATGAAGTCGAGATAGCCGAGCGGATCGGTGAGCTTGAGCGTGTCGGGCACGCGGAGGTTCGAGCGTTTGATTTGTTCGCGCGTGCGCGGGTGGATTGGAAAGACGATCGGCAATCGCTCGCTCAATTCCGCGATCGCGACCAGCAAACGTTCGAGCTTCGTGACGTCATCGACGTTCGAAGGCCGATGCATCGTCAGCAACGCGAACCGCTCCGGCATCCCGGCCAACGGCCAACGGCCATCGGCCAACGGCTTCAGCCGCAGCAGCGTATCGATCATCACGTTGCCGACGCGCACGATGCGATTCGCGGGGATGCCTTCCGCGCGCAGATTCTCGTCGCCGTCTTCGGACGGCGTGAGCAGCAGGTTCGCGATCTGGTCGGTGACGAGGCGGTTGATCTCTTCGGGCATCGTGCGATCGCGCGAGCGTAGTCCCGCTTCGACGTGCGCGATCTTCACGAGCAGCTTCGCGCAAACGAGCGCCGCGGCGACGGTCGAGTTGACGTCACCGTACACGAGCACCCAATCGGGCTGGCGCTCGAGGAGCACCGGCTCGAAGCGGATCATCACTTCGGCGGTCTGCACGGAATGCGTCTTCGAGCCGACTTCGAGATTGATGTCGGGCTCGGGGATGCCGAGCTCGTGAAAAAAGATGTCGGACATCGCGGCGTCGTAGTGCTGGCCGGTGTGCACGATCGTCTGCGTGACGCCGCGCTTCGCGAGTGCGGCGTGGACGGGAGCGACCTTCATGAAATTCGGCCGCGCGCCGACGACGTGGAGAACGTGCATCAGCGCAGACTCTCCGCCGCATCGAGCGTTGCGCGCGTCGACGTCACGATCTCCTCGAAAGGAATCGGTGACGGTGCCCCGGTGCGGATCGCGTTGATGAATGCCGCCAGCTCCGCGCGATGGCCTTTGTCCGCGCGCAGCACGGAACGCTCGACGTGGCGGCGCCCGTTCTTCGTGAGCTCGAGCTTGCGGAAGTCTTCGAGGATGGCGCTGCGTCCGCCGCCATGTACTTCGATGCGCTCCTTGCCGAGCGCGCGATCGCCCGATGCGGCGTAGAGAAGTTGGAACACGCTGCCGTTCGCGAAGCGGATGTGCACGGAGAAGTTGTCGTCGCTGTAGCGGCCCGCGTTGCCGGCGGCGATCGCGTGCACACTTTCCGGCACGCTGCCGGTGAGCCACACGGCCCAGTCGATGAAGTGGATGCCTTCGCCGAGGAGGCGTCCGCCGCCTTCTTCGCTCTGGATCCATTCCGTGCGCGGCACGAAGCCGGCGTTGACGCGGTAGTGAATGAGCAGCGGCTCGCCTGTGAAGTGTTGCTTGAGCGCGATCGACATCGGCGCGAAGCGGCGGTTGAAGCCGACCATTAAGAGTTGGTTCGTGCGCGACTCGTACGCGGCGCGAATCGCATCGAGCTCGTCGCGCGTGAGACAGAGCGGCTTTTCGACGAAGACGTGCTTGCCGCGCTCGAGTGCGCGGATCGTTTGCGATGCGTGGAGATTGTGGCGCGTGGCGATGACGATGGCGTTGATGTCGTCGTTGCCGAGGATTTCGTTAGTGTCAGTCGTACAGAAGCGAAAGCCGAAGCGCTCGCCTGCGTGACGGGCGGAGAGTCCGGTTGCGGCGGCGATGCCTGCGAGTTGTGCGTTCGTTGCTTGAATTGCTGGCAACAACACGGATTTCGAGAAGGCGCCGGCGCCGAGCATGCCGATCACTGCGTTGCCCGTTGCCCGTTGCTCGTTGCTCGTTGTCAGTTCGATCCGCTTCGCTTGCGATTCGGCGCGCTCGGGGTACGTGAGGACGACGCCGAGGAACGGCTCGCTCGTTTTTCCGGTGATCAGTTCGTATGCGTGTTCCGCGTGGTCGATGTCGATGCGGTGCGTGATCACGCGTGCGAGATCGATTTTTCCTTCGCCGGCGAGCTGCAGGAATGCCTGCATGTTGCGGTTCTCGGTCCAGCGCACGTAGCCGTACGGATAGTCGTGGCCCGCTTCTTCGTATGCTGGGTCGTAGCGGCCCGGCCCGTACGAGCGCGAGACTCGGAACTCGAGCTCTTTTTCGAAGTACGGTTTGCGTGGGAGGTCGAGGCCGACCGCGCCGACGCTGATGACGACGCCGCGATCGCGAGCGATTGCGGCTGCGAGCGCAACAGGCTCATTCGATTTTGTGTCGGCGGTGATGAGCACCGCATCGACGCCGTGTCCGTTGCTGATCGCGGAGCACGCGTTGCGAAATTCGTCGTCTGTCGATGAGCAGCTCGCGAGCTCCGCGCGATCGCGTTGCGGATCGAATCCGGCGACGCGGCAGCCGTTCGCGCGCAGCATCTGCACGGTGAGCTGTCCGAGAAGGCCGAGGCCGATGACGGCGACGTTGTCGCCGAGCTTGGGATCGGCGAGACGGATGCCTTGCAGTGCGATCGCGCCGACGGTCGTGAATGCGGCGACGTCGAACGCAACGTTGTCGGGAATCTTCACGACGAGATTCGACGGGACCGACACGACCTCCGCGTGATTCGCGTGGCCTGCGCCGGCGGCAGCGACGCGATCGCCGATGCGGAATTCGTCGACGCCTTCGCCGACGTCGATCACGACGCCTGCAACCGAGTAGCCGACCGGCATCGGTTGCTCGAGCCGGTTCTGCACGGCTTCGAGCGTCGGCAGGATTCCGTCGCGCTTCGCTTTGTCGAGCGTCTGCCGCACGAGATCGGGACGCGCGCGCGCCTTGTCGACGAGATTCTTTTCCGCAAACTCGACGATCATCCGCTCCGTTCCCGCAGACACGAGCGACGCCGCCACGCGCACCACCACGCGTCCGCGCGCCGCGCGCGGCGCAGGCACGTCGACGACGCTCGACGCGCCGGTGCGGAGGTTTTGGATGAGTTGCTTCATCGAATTCCGATTATATGGAGTGCGGCGGCCATGCCGCCGCTTTGGGTCATGTGTTGCGAAGAGGAGCGTCTCAAAATGTGGCACAGACACTCCTGTCTGTGCGCACTCGGGAGACCAGAGCCAGTGTGCATCGGGTCATCCCGCGCGGGGCGCACAGACAAGAGTGTCTGTGCCACCCGAGACGACGGCGGACGTCATGCGATCGCCGCAGTCCAAACGAAATGCTCTAAACGAAAATCTGGCACCACATCTCGATGCACAGCAGCGAGAAGATCGTGTGGCCGCCGTCCACCCGCCCTGCGCGATCGAGCTCGATGAGGCGCTTGACGGCTTCGGGATCGAAGAGGCCGCGGCGGCGCAGCGATTCCGCGGACAACAGATCATCGACTTGCGGCTTCAAATCCGTGCGCAGCCAATGACGGATCGGCGCACCGAAGCCCGTCTTCGGACGATAGATCACGTCGCGCGGTAAAAATGGCTCCATCGCTTTCTTCAAGATTGCTTTTCCGACGGAACCTTTTTGTTTCATGCGCGACGGGATGCGCGTGGCGAGGCGCACCAGATCGGGGTCGAGGAACGGCACGCGCGATTCGACGCCCGCGGCCATCGTGGTCTTGTCGGCGTAGTTGAGGTTGTGATCCGCGAGGAAGTGCTTCGCCTCGAGGTAGAGCATGCGATTGATCGGATCGTGCTCGCGTGGAATGCGGCCGAGGCTTGCGAGGAGCGGCTCGATCGTGTCGCGGCCTGCGACGGCGTTCGAGAACTCGCGCGAGTACAACGGCCGCCGCAATTCTTCGGTGCTCCAGAAGAAATACGTCGCGATGCGCGAATCGCTGTCGAGATTCGCGTAACTGAATGCCTTCGCGAGTCTGCGTCCCGCGGGCCTGTGCATCGCCGCCGGCATGCCGTTGCCGCTCGCGACGGAGCGCGCGAATTTCGCGACGCGATTCTTCACGCTCGACGGCAGCCAATCCCACCACGGCTCGAAGCGCAGCGCGGCGTGACGGCGATAGCCGGTGAAGACATCGTCGCCGCCGCTGCCCGACATCAGCACTTTGATGCCGTCGGCGCGCGCGCGATCGGCGATGAGCATCGAGTTGATCGGTGCGGGATCGCCCTGCGGCTCGTCGAGGTGATAGAGCATGCGCGGCAGCTCGTCGATGATCGACGGCGAGATGTCGACGATGCGCAGATCGACGCCGAGTTGCTGCGCGACTTTTTTTGCGAACGGGAGATCGTCGGGGCTGCCTGCGTCCGCGGTCGAGCCGGAGAGATTCTGAATCGTGTAGCAGGGAATCGTTTCGGCCGGCAGGTTGCGCCGCATCATCGCGACGATCGCGCTCGAGTCGAGACCACCGGAGAGAAATGCGCCGACCGGAACGTCCGACACGAGCTGGCGTCTCACGGAAGTCTCGAACGCATCGCGCAAACGCTCCGCGATCTGGTCCTCCGATTCATCGAGCAACGGCTCTTCGCCGTACGGCCAGTCGTAGAACGCCCACTCGCGCTCGATGCGGCCTTCGCGCACGAGCATCGCCATCCCCGGCGGCAATTTGCGGATGGCCTTGAACGGCGTGCGCGGCGCGGTGGCCCAGAGATACGCGAGGTATTCGTGTAGCGCGACGTAATCGAGATCGCGCGAGATCCCGGGCGCGAGGAGGATCGCCTTCAGTTCGGATGCGAAGACGAATCCGCGATCGGTCTGCGCGTAATACATCGGCTTGACGCCGAAGCCGTCGCGCGC
>DATKFO010000846.1:0-5231 GCA_035544355.1 Thermoanaerobaculia bacterium | reverse complement strand
CGCTGCCCGCGCTCGCTTTCCTGCAGGATGTTCGTGCCGAGGATGTCGCCCGGCATCAGATCGGGCGTGAATTGCACGCGCTTGAGCTCGAGCGAGAGCACATCGCCGAGGCCCTTCGCGAGCGCGGTCTTGCCGAGACCGGGCACGCCTTCGAGCAGGATGTGGCCGCGTGCGAGGATGCCGATGACGACCATGCGATGCAGCTCGGTGCGTCCGAGGAGGATGCGATTGAGCTCGGCGAGGATCGCGTTCGCGCGATCGACGTGCGGGCGCAGCTCGCCGGGTTGGAGGAGCGTCTCGGCCATCAGTTCGTTTTCCTTTCGAAGAAGCGCTGCACGGTGCCGCGATGGCGCGGGAGCACGACGGGCGTGAGCGCGGAGCCGCCGCCGGTCGGCGTCTGCGTAAGCGCGCCGCCCGTCGAGCGATCGTTGCCATCCGCGTCGGGCGCACCGGCACTCACCGCGACGAGCTGACTCTGCGCGAGCGACGCCGCCGCAGCAGGCGGCAGTGTCTGCTCTTTGAATTTGCCGTTCTCGTCGGACTCGTCGCCGAAGAACATCGGCGCGTCGCCGCGTCCGCGATCGACGCCGCCTTTGCCGAGGCAGAACTGGCCGACTGCGTCGCTGAGCCGCGTCTCGCTGGCGTTCTGTTTGAGGAAGCGCGCGAGGTCGTCGCGATTACTCGATTCCGCCGCGCTGTCGAATTGCCGCAGCGATTTCTCATCGATCATCGACGCGCTGCGCATTTTCTGGAGCGTGTGCCGCAGCTGCTCCTTCGTCATCTTCGCGGCGTGCGCGAGCTGCTCGAGTTGTTTTTCGGAGAGCGTGTGATTCTTGATCGCCTGCTGCAGCTCGGGCGAGAGCTTGTCGAGCAGGCCGTCGTCTTTGGTTTCCGCTTCGAGATCGCGCATGCCTTCCGCGAGCTTCGACGGATCGACGGTGCCATCCGCAAGCGCATTCGCCATCGCCTCCGCCTTCGTCAACTCCTCGGCACGCCGCACCGCGGCATCGGCAGCCTCCCGCGCGGCGCGTGTCGTCGCGTCGTCGATGCTGTCGAGCGTTTCCCACGCCTTCGCCGGATCATCGCCTGCGGCTTCCTGCTTGAGTTGATCGAGCGCGTTCGCAAGAACTTCCGCGCGCTCGGGCGGGATGACTTGTTCTTCCTTCAACAACTGCACGCGCGTTTCGAGTCGCTGCACGTCGGCGCTGACGTCGAGCGGCGGATGATCGCTCGTGGAGCTCGCAGGCACGAACGCAGCGGCGATCACGAACGCGCCTGATGCGATCGCAAGTCCGATCGGCTTCCGGCTGTTCCACGAAATGCGCGGCGCGTTCGTTTCGCGGACTTCCCATGCGCCGAGGTCGATCGTGCGCGACGCCATCAACAGACCGCCGTGGCCAGCGTGCGCGTCGAGCAACGCCGTGAGCTGATCGATCGACGGCTGCGCGCGGCGCGCATGCAGCACGGCGGCAACGAGAAGAAGCGGAAGAAGGGCGAGCCCCCATGCCGGGTTGAGGGACGTGCCGATCGACGTCAGGCGCGCGATGAGGATCGCGCCGCCCCAGGCCGCGCACCAGATCGCGGCGATGGCGAGAAACCGGCGCGCGAAGAGGATGAACGCCATGCGCCGGCGGAGGATCGTGACGGCTCGGAACGCGTCTCTCATGAAATGGATGCCCGCCGAGTATACGGACACCGGAGCCGCGCGTTACGAAACCACGGAGTCCGCATTCGTGCTCGTGGCGCTTTTTAGAACCCGGGCTCGGGCCACGGGAGTGGCGGACTGCGACGAACGCACGATTTCCGCGAGGGCGGGCCGCCTGGAGAGGCGGCCCTACGTTCTGGAACGTAGGACATGCTCTCAGCTTGTCCTGCGCGTGCCGCGTGCCAGGGAGTGGCGGACTATAACGACAGCACGATTTCCGCGCGGGCGGGCCGCCTGGAGAGGCGGCCCTACGTTCTGGACGTAGGACATGCTCTCAGCTTGTCCTGCGCGTGCCGCGTGCCAGGGAGCGGGCACGGGCACGTGAACGCGCTTGGTACACTCGCAGCTGTGAGTGCATGCCCACACGACTGGCAGCCGGGATGGCTGCTCGTCTCGAGCGTCGTCTATTGGTCGGAGGAGCCGGGACTCGGACTCCTCCCGCGCCGCGTCCTCGTGCGCCCGGGACTCCGTCGACAGCCGCAATACAAAACGCGCCCCGAACACTTTCGCGGCGTGCGCTGCTCGCTGTGCAAGACGTTCCGCACGAACGAAACGCCGTCGTGCACGCACGAGCTCACGCCCGGATTCATCTTCCCCTACTCACCGCTCCTGTGGTGGCCCGGCGACGAACGCTTCCAACCTGGATTCCTCTACCCCTTCCGCCTCCACGCCCGCAACGGCCGCGAGCCCGAGGTCGTATTCGCACCGAAACGCTTCCTCGTCTCGATCTCCGACGCGCGCTGCGCGGCGGGGAAGTGCGGGCGGTGTGGGGCGGTGGAGGTTGGGGAAACGCGCTAGACAGCTACCTTGGCGCCGGGCGCGGGAACGCCGGCAAGCATCCCCTGCACGCTGAGGTCTTCGTCAACATCCGGCCAATGAATTCCGAAACCGCCACCGGAGATCACGAAATTGTTTCGCTGATCGGGTGTCGCGTGTAGGAGCCGGGGATACCAGGCAAGCGGAGTGCTGACCGTTCGACCATCGGCAAGATCGACCGTCAACGCATCCTCGTCGATGCGTACCGCTTTGATCTTCTCTCCAGCTCTAGGTTCCGAAGTAATCATCCCAAGCCTTGATGAACTCGTTGCGATGCTCGATCACAATGCGTTCGATCGAACGCATTTCACGTGCCGAGTAGCCTTTATTGTAGTGAAGAGACACAGGCGTAAGCCAAAACTTGGCCGTTAGATCACCGGCGTCGACGTGAATGTGGCGCGGCTCGCCGACGTCACCGCTGTAGAAATAGAACCGGTAAGGCCCTTCGCGCCTGAACGTCGGCATCGAATCGCGAGTTTACCTCGCGATCGCATTTCTCGGAGAGACCGTCTCCAAACTACGGGACGGCGGACTTATAGTCCGCCGGTTTTCGAGCCTGTCGCGGAAAGTCGGCGGACTCTAAGTCCGCCGTCCCGTTGCCGCAGGTTTGAGTCGGAAACGCGCATTTTGCTCTGGCAACTGACAACCGGCAACGCCTCTCTACGACACCGCCTCCCCGAATACCTTCGGCACCGGCGCGGTGAAGACCATCTTCTTGCCGGTCATCGGGTGGCGGAAGCCGAGGAGTTTGGCGTGGAGGCCGAGGCGGCCGAGGGGGTTGGCGGTGCTGCCGTACATGCGGTCGCCGGCGATCGGGTGTCCCGCCTCGGAGAGATGCGTGCGGATCTGATTCTTGCGGCCGGTCTCGAGCGTGATCTCGAGCATCGACCACTTCGCGTTCGCGCGAATCGTTCGGTAGTGCGTGACCGCGGGCTTCGCGTCGGGATGGTCTTCGTCGACGCTCTCCATGCGCAGATCGCGCCGTTCGCGAAGATGCGAGCGGATCGTTCCCTCGTCGCGCGGCATCGCTCCTTCGATGATCGCGATGTAGACGCGCTCGACGTCATGCGCGGCGAATTGCTCCTTCAACTTTTCGCGCGCTTCGAAGTGCTTCGCGAAGACGAGCACGCCCGAGGTTTCGCGATCGATGCGATGGACGACATGGATGCGCTCCTCCCCTTTCTCGCGCAGGTATGCGTTGAGATACGCCTGCGCAGTCGTCTCACGCTCGCGCTCGGTTGCGACGGTGAGGAGTCCGTGCGATTTCAGCACGACGATGACGTCATCGTCTTCGTGCAGGATCGCCAGTCCCGGCGGCAGCGCGAGCGTCACGGTTTTCGATCCGACGTCGATCGTGTAGTCGCGCTCCAGCACGCGCCGCGCGTTTTTTTCGACCTCGCCGTTCACGCGCACGCGGTCGCTTTGCAGCATCTGCCGCAGCGTCGTGCGCGACGAATCGGGAAAGAGATCGGCCAGGGCATCGATCAGCGTCGCCGGCTCGGAGATCGTTTTTCGCACGCGAGATCATGAAGCGTACAATGACCGCTCCTGGAAACGAGCAGTGGAAGGAGGCGCGAATGCCTGCAGTCAAGTTTCGCTCGCGAATTGGCAATGTCGTTCTCGGAATCGTCGGCGCGGCATATCTCGTATTCGCGCTCACGCTGCTGACGTGGTACCTCGCCGATGCGTGGGACGCATCGGGGATGCTCGACCGCCTCATGCAGCTGATGCTCCTCGGCGCCGCAATCGCCGGCGCATGGTTCGTCCGTATCGCGCAGGCAAACCTCGGCCCCGGGGGCTGGCACCACTTTTTCGGGCCGCACGCATCGCATCCGGATCGTCGCGTCGTACGATGACGCGCAGTGAGCTTTCGCGCTGTTCTGCAATCCGAATTCGATCGACGCATCGCGCGTAATCCGCGCTATTCGTTGCGCGCATTCGCGCGCACGATCGCGGTCGACCACGCAACGATCTCGCGATTTCTGCGCGGCCGGCGACGACTGACCGCGCGCGCGATCCGTCGCATCGGTACATTGCTTCGAGTGCATGACGTCGAAGCGCATTGCTCCGCCGAAAACGATCGCGCGCTGCTCGCACTCCTCGCGCGTCCGAATTTCCACACGAACACACGCTGGATCGCGATGCGCCTCGGCATCACGATCGATGACGTGAATCTTTCATTGCAGCGGCTCCTGCGCGAGCGCCGTCTCCTGATGGCGTCGCGCGATCGCTGGCAGGAGGTCGTTCATGGGTAACCCGGTGGTGCAGTGGCAAATCGTCGCGCGCGAGCCCGACAAGGTCGCGAGTTTCTACGCGAAGGTGTTCGACTGGCAGGTGCGCACCGACAACGCCCTCGGCTATCGCCAATTCGTCAGCGGCAGCGATCGCGGCATTCCAGGCGGCGTGTGGCCGTCGCCGCCCGAGGGACACAACATGCTGCAGCTGTTCATCGAAGTCGATGACGTCGATGCGGCGATTGCGAAGGCAACGGGTCACGGCGCAACGGTGATCATCCCGAAGTCGCAACTGCCCGACGGCGATGAGATGGCGATCCTGCTCGATCCGGCGGGACTGTCATTCGGGCTCGTGCGGCCTCGTCCCACGTAGGGCGCGCCTCTCAGGCGGCCCGCTGCGCCTCCACGTCACGCACGCTCGCCCTGAATCTCAGGCGTGAATGACACAACTTTACGCAAACTTGCCAAAACTCAAG
>DATKFO010000845.1:0-13545 GCA_035544355.1 Thermoanaerobaculia bacterium | reverse complement strand
GGAAGTATATGCGTCGCACACTCGATGGAGCCGGGTATTTGCTCTCGGTCTCCAGTGCCGCGGTGATCGTCGAGCGGAACCCGCACAATATCCGCGCCCGCCGTTCGTCTACGAGTGTGGATGAAACACGCGGCGAGTCTCGACCCGATGGCACTCGAGCAAAACGAGCAGATTGCCGAAACGGTGACGCGGGAGCAGTCGCGGTTGCGTGATTTCATCCGGCGCCGCGTGCCGGACTCGCGCGACGTCGAAGACATTCTGCAGGACGTCTTCTCCAGGCTCGTGGAGGCGAATCGTTTGTTCATGCCGATCGAGCACGTCACGGGATGGCTGTTTCGCGTCGCGCGGAATCGCATCATCGATCTCTTCCGCAGGGAGAAGCCGGAGAGCCTCGAGCTTGAATTGGAGGAGCTGCTTCCGTCACTCGATGCGGGTCCCGAAGCGCACTACCTGCGCGGCGTATTGCTCGATGAACTGCAGCAGGCGTTCGACGAGCTGCCGCGCGAACAGCGCGATGTGTTCATCGCGCACGAATTGGAAGGACGCAGTTTCAAGGAAATCGCCGGCAACACCGGCGTCAGCGTGAACACGCTGCTCTCGCGCAAACGCTATGCGGTGCTGCATCTGCGCGAGCGGCTACGAAGCATCTACGACGAGCTCACGAAAGCATGAGGAAACAAACCATGAAACGAAAATGGATCGTCATCATCCCCGCAGCGATTCTCGGAATCGTGTTGTTCACGGCGCTCGGCGGCCAGATCGTCCGGCTGCTGTGGAACTGGCTGCTGCCGTCGCTCTTCGGATTCCCGCAGATCACGTTCTGGCAGGCGATCGGCCTGCTTGCTCTCTGCCGGATTCTCTTCGGCGGCAACGGACTGCTCGGCGGCGGCCGCTCCAAACAGCGCATGACGCCCGAAGAGAAAGAGCGGTTCCGGCAGCGGATGCGCGAGCGCTTCGGATTCGGAGCGGCGACGAACGAGCGCGATCAACCGACGCCGTAAGGGCACCGGCGATGGAACGAATCGCCGGTGCCGGCCGTCCGCTGCCGGACATCGATTTGCGAGCGTGAAGAGAGCGTCAGCGAAACCGGAAAACGGCGCAATACTCGCGATCCGAAGGCCGCCTGATGAGCTGTAGCCCTTTCTTTCCTCCCTGGTGGTCGCATCATATGTAACCGTTGTTGGGCAACTCTCTGTCGCCATCCCGCGGTGACGGCGTTGCTCCAATTTCAAAAGAGGAAGAACGTCATGAAGGGCACCAGGTCCCGGTGGATTTGCCATCTCGTCATCGTCGCGATGATTCTCCTCTCCGCAGGCTCGGTCCTGGGACAGGGAACCGCAGGGTACTCGGAGTATTACCTGCCGGGCGACGAGCTCAACATGTACTACATCTTCAACGACCTCGACGTGAACGGCGGCAGCACGGCGATGCACTCCGTGATCTCCGTCGTCGCATGGTCGGCGAACACGACGCTCTACTACGACCACTGGGAGAACGGCTACAACTTCGATCCGAACAATCCCGGCGCGACGGCTGACGAAACGGCGACGCTCGCGACGCAAGGTGCGACGCGCACGTTCGAATCCTCCAACGTAGCCTCGGGCGGCCCACCGCCCGCGCTGCGAAATCCGGCAGTCGTCTGCGCCGGTCAGGGGAATCCCGGCAACCGCTGCTACGACGGCGGCGATCGCATCTTCGCCGCCGGCGGACCCGTGACCGTCACGCGCGCGGTGTGGATGGAAGCGCGCGGCGCAGGCAACCAGGGCGACGCGTGGGAGATCTATCCCGTCGTCCCGCAGCTCACCACGTACGTGCTCCCGTTCGGCGAGAACAACTTCGCGACGAGCGGCACGTTCTTCACCGGCTTCGAGCGCGTGTACGCGCTGGTTCAGGCGACCGACGACAACACGACGTTCTCCGTCGATCTCGACAACAACGGCACCGCCGACGTTCTGAATCAGAATCGCAATGCGACGTGGAACGACGTGGGCGACGGCGCGGTAGTCACATTACAGCGCGGCCAGACGTTTCTGCTCGATCGCATCAGCGCGTGCTCGGCTCACGTGACCTGCACAACGTTCCCCGGCGGCGGTACATTGAATTCCGGCGCCGTCATTACAGGCGATAAGACATTGCAGGTGAAATACGTCGCAGGCCGCACTGCGACGACGTACACCGCACGCGGACTCAGCGCATTTCCTCGCGGATTCTGGACGGAGGATTACTACGCTCCGTTTGGACAAGGAACGATTGCCGGACGCCCGACGGATTACTACCTCTTCAATCCGGGCGCGGCGGCACTCACGGTCAACTGGCAGAGCCAGACGGGCGCCGGCTCGTTTTCGATTCCCGCGAATTCGACGCAATCGTTCAATCGCGCGATCGGCGCAAATCCATCGGTTCCTATAGGCTCGGGACTCTATTTCAGCGCAGCGACTCCGTTCTGGGGCGTTGGGTTCGGCGATTCGACGAACGATCTTCGCGAGTGGGGCTTCAGTCTCTTGCCCACGTCGTTCCTATTCGATGAGCACTTCCTCGGCTGGTCGCCCGGTTCGCTCCCATTATTGACGGCGCCCACCAACGGCAACGGCATCTTCCTTACGGTCGCGCAAGACAACACTCGCGTGTTCGTCGATTACGACAACAACGGCACAGCCGACCAGACCTACACACTGAATCGCTTGCAAGAACAGTTCGTGCCGGTTGGTCCAACCGGAGATCTTGCAGGTGCGCGCTTCTGGGCCACGGGCCAGTTCACCATGGCCTATGGCGAGCATCCAACCAACTCCAACACGCCGACACCCAATCTCGACCTCGGCTACGTCGCGCTCCCAGGCACCGATTTCATTTCGCTGGTGCTCACTGTCGATAAGACAGCCAACCCTTCCGTGGTTGCGACGACGGCCGGTACAACCACGACATTCACCCTTTCGACGAAGAGCAAGCTATACAGCGTCGATCAGGTCAGCGTCGTCGATACGCTGCCGCCCAACTGGCAATACGTCGCCGGGTCGGCAACCGTCATTCATCCGGACAATACGACTGCGACCCCTGTCAATCCGACCATTACGGGCACCGGCAGCGCGGCAAATCCTTTTGTCCTGACCTGGTCCGCCGCACAGACCGGCGGCAACATGGCGCCGAATCAGGAAATCCGCATCACGTTCCAGGCGTCGACGATGATCGCTCTGCCGACCGGCACGCTCAGTCAGAACCGCGTCGTGAGCAGCGGCACGCGCACGGTCGGCTCTCCCTCCGTGACCCAGACGTTCAAGGCCACCGATTTCTGCTTTGTGGCGTCGGGCGAAGTTCAGATCACAAAGGCGTCGAGCGCAGCCACACCGCTTTATCCGGGCGACGCATTCACGTACACCACGACCGTTACGAACCCCGCGGCCGCCGGCACGAACCTTTTGACCGGCGTGTCGCTCTTCGACACGCTGCCGAACGGCGTGACGACGGTTGCGGGCACCACGTCACTGAGCCGATCGACGGTCGCGGATAATTTTGACACCGCGGGCAACTACGCAACCAACGCCGGCACGCGTAATTGGGCCGCGGGCTGGGTTGAAGTGAATGACGGCGCCGGCGCGGGTGCAGGCGCCGGCGACTTCTCGGTCGTGGGCGGCGAGTTGCGCCTCACGAACAATGCGTCGAATGAGCCGACGCTTTCGCGCGCAGTCAGTCTCACGGGCGCAACACAGGCGCGTCTGTCGTTCCGTTATCGCACCGACACGGGTGTCGACGCCGGCGATATTTTGCGGGTGCTCGGCGGAACCGCAGGCACTGGCGGCGCGTTCGGGACGACGATCACGACCATTACCGGCATTACGGGCGCCGCGACGGACACCGTGAGCTTTGACATCAGCGCATTGATTGGAGCGAATACTGCGATTCGCTTCACCATCAACGATGGGTTGTATCAGGGCGCGAATGAAAACATCTTCATCGACGACATTTCGATCACGTACAACGTTGCCGTCACCGGCCCGAATCCGCCGGACCTGATTCCGTCGAGCGCGCTCTATTCGCTCGTCGGCGGTCAGAACATCGTGGCGACCTTCAATGTCACGGTCGACAATCCGTTCCCGACGGGGCAAACAGTTCTTACGAACACCGCGGCAACGACGTCCGTGCAGATTCCCGCGCAGATCATTGCGACCGTAACGAACAACGTCACGACACCGACGGTACTGAGCGCGTCCGTCGCAGGACGTCTCTGGCTCGATGCCGACGCCGATGCATCTCAGGACATCGGCGAGCCCGGTCTCGACAACGTCCTCGTCACGTTAAAGGATCAATTCGGAACGCCGATCGCCACCACGACGACCGATTCCAATGGCCGGTTCCTCTTCACCGGCGTGACACCGGGCAACGGCTATTACGTCGAAGCCACGAATCCGCCCGATCCGGGCAGCTATCCGAGCGGCCTGACGCAATCGTTCCCCATCGGCAGCACCAACGACCGCACGAGCACGTTCAATCTCGCGTCGGGACAGAACTACACGCAGGCCAACATCGGCTACAAAGCGACGGCGACCACGTCGACGTTCGGCGATCTCGTTTGGGTCGACGTCGACGCCGACGGCGTCCGCGACGCAGGCGAGATCGGCCTCGGCGGCGCGACGCTCACGCTCTACAAAGACGCGAACGGCAACGGCGTGCTGAACATCGGCACCGACACGCTGATCGGCACCACGACCAGCGCGTCCGACGGCAGCTATCTCTTCAGCGGCGTCACGCCGAACGCGGCGGGCACGGACACGTTCTTCGTCACCACGAGCACGCCGGCGACCTACACGGCATCAACACCGGTCTCCGTGCGCTTCCTCAACGTCGCGCCGGGCAGCTCGTATCTCAGCGCCGACTTCGGATTCCTTCCCGGCGGCACGACCTTCACGATCACCGATCGCGTCTGGTTCGACGCGAATGCGAACGGTCTCTTCGCCGCGGAAACCGGCATCGCCGGCGTCACCGTCGAGCTGCTCGACGGAAGCCTCAACGTGATCGGCACGACGATCACCGCATCGGACGGCACGTTCTCGTTCAGCGGACTTCCGGGCGCGGGCGCCGATTACACGACGCGCATCACCGACATGAACAACGTCCTCGCCGATTACTACGGCACGACGTCATTCGCGATTGCGCTGCAGCGTGCGGAGACCAATCTCAACGCAAACGTCAACCGGTCTGCCGCTCCAAGTTATGGCTTCAACCTCACGCGCTCGATCGGCGACACGGTCTACAACGATCTCAATGGCAGCGGTGCGCAGGATGCCGGCGAGCCCGGCTTCGCGGGCGTCACCGTGAGCCTCTTCCGCGACACGAACGGCAACGGCCAGATCAACGCCGGCGAGCCGCTCGTCGGCACCGTCGTCACCGACACGAACGGTCAATACCTCTTCTCCGGTCTGACGAACGGCAACTACGTCGTCAGCGTGCCGACGCCGGGCGGCTACAACTACATCGCCGGCGGGCGTCCCGATACCGACGGCGCGACCGCGGGCATTCAGCTCGCCGCCACGATCGCCGGCGGCGCGAACGTGCTCACGCGCGACTTCGGCTTCCAGGCCGCGACGCCGCGCACCGTTTCGGGAACGCTCTGGAACGATGCGAACAGCAACGGCACGATGAATGTCGGCGAGGGCAAGTTCCAAAGCGTCAGCATCGAAGTTCTTTCATCGGCGGCCGGCACCGGAACACTCGCGGTCACGAATCAATCCGCAACGGTCACCGGCACAGGCACGACATTCACGAACCTCAGCCCCGGCGATCCGATCGTGATCGGCGGCGTGACGTACCGGATCCTGAGCATCGCCAGCAACACGAGCCTCACGCTCACCGAGAAATACGCGGGCGCAACTGCGAGCGGACTCGCATGGACGACGCGCGGCGCGATCCTGTTCACGACGACCACCGACGTCAACGGCGCCTACTCGTTCGCGGGACTCGCGGCGACGAGCTACTTCGTCCGCGTCACCGACTCGATGGGCACGATGACCGGCTACGGCCCGACGTGGGAGCGCACCGAGGGCTTGATCAACCTCAACAACCCCGCGGACAGCATCGAAGCCGTGAACCTCATCGGCGCGAGCGTGGCCGGCGTCGACTTCGGATTCGCGCAGCTCTCGGCGCTCGTCACGTACGTGAAGATGCGCGCGTTCGACGGCGTGCAGCGCGGCAAGAAGGTCACGCTCCACTGGCAGACCTCATTCGAGTCGAACAACCTCGGCTTCAACATCTATCGCGACTCGGCCGGCACGCTCACGAAGGTCAACAAGAAGATGATCGCCGGCTCCGCATTCATCACGAAACGGAGCACGCCGGTCGCCGGCTACTCGTATCAACTCACCGATCACCTGCCGTCCGAAAACACGTTCGCGCAGTACTGGCTCGAAGACGTCGACACGACGGGCGTCAAGACGAAGCATGGCCCGATCACGCCGCTGCTGCGCGGCGACTCGGGCGGCGGCGGCAACGCCATCGCACCGGTCGACAGCGCATCGCTCTCCGGCCTCGGCACGAACGGCAGCGTCGTCGCGAACCCAACAGGCATCGGCGTGCTGCGTCCGACGACGATCCCGCCTGCGACGAACGCGCAGATCTCGCAGCAGCTCGAGCTCGCCGGCAACAACGCGCTGAAGGTCTACGTCAACAAAGAAGGCTGGTATCGCATCACGAAGTCGCAGATGACCGCGGCGGGCTTCGATCCGGGCAACAACTCGAAGAAGCTCGGCGTCTTCTGCCTCGGCGTCGAGCAGCCGATCGTCGTCAACGGCACGACCGGCAACGATTTCGAGAGCATCGAGTTCTATGCGCTCGGTCTCGACACGCCGTCGACCGCAGCGCGCACGTACTGGATTCGCATCGGCTCGCCTGACGGCAAGCGCCTCGGCACACCCGCAGCCGGCAGCGGCTCACCGCAAACCGACAGCGTTCCGTTCGTCTACCAGCGCATCGATCGCTCCATCGCCGTGCCGCAGTTCCAGGGCACCGGCGAAGGCGAGATCTTCTTCGGCCCGATCATCACGATGGATCCGGTCACGCAGGATCTCGCGGTTTCGAACTTCGATTCCGCTGCGAGTGCGCTCGTCACGCTCGACATCACGATTCGCGGCGCGATCGAAGACATGGAGCATCGCACCGACGTCGCGCTCAACGGCTATCCGGTTGGAATCGCGATCCTGCAGAACGCGGAACAGAAATCGTTCTCGTTCCAACTGCCGCACTCCGCGCTCGTCTTGGGCGCGAACGTGCTACGACTCACCGCGCTCAACGGCGAGAACGACGTGAGCGTGCTCGTTTCCGCGAAGCTCACCTATCGCCATCTGCTGCTGGCCGACGACGGCATGTTCGAAGCTGAGCTGCCTGCGTCGCGAACGGTGACGATCAAGGGCTTCCCCGATACGAACATTCGCGCGCTCGACGTCACGGATCTCCTCAACCCGCAGCCGATCGCAGTAACGGCTGCGCCGGACGGTGGCGCATTCAAGGCGACGTTCACGACGCCGTCTGCCGCGACGCCGCGCACGGTCATGGTGTTCTCGTCGAATCGCATCCTCCCGGCGCCGGAGATGGACCTCAATCGTCCGTCGTCGTGGGCGAGCTCGGGGAGCAAACTGCGCGCGGATCTCGTGATCATCACGCATCGCAACTTCGCAACCGCAGCCGCATCGCTGCAGGCAACGCGCAACGCGGAAGAGACGAAGACCGAAGTCGTCGACGTCGACGACATCTACGACGAACAGAACTTCGGCGTGCGGAGTCCCGAGGCCATTCGCAGCTTCGTGCAGTCGCTGAAGTTGTGGAAGAAGGCGCCCACGAACGTGCTGCTGATCGGCGACGCGAGCATCGATCCGCGCGGCTACCTCGAGCTCGATCTCGTCGACTTCGTACCGACGAAGCTCGTGCAGACGGTGTACCTCAAAGCGCCGTCCGACGGCTGGTTCGCGGACTTCGACGGCACCGGCATCGAGTCGATCGGCATCGGCCGTCTCCCCGTGCGCACGCCGGAAGACGCAGCGCTCGTCGTCGGCAAGATCACCTCGCGCGGCAAACCCGCGGGCGACTGGTCGAAGAGCGTGTTGATGATCGCGGACGTGCCGGAGACGTACAACTTCGAAGGCTCGATCGCGGCGCTCACGAATCTCCTGCCGAACCCGTATCGCACGGCGACGACTTCGATCAAATTCGGCTCAACGCCGAACCCCGGCACTGCGCTCGTGAATTCACTCAACGCCGGCCAGCTGCTCGTGAACTACGTCGGCCACGGCTCGGTCGAGCTGTGGAGCAACAACGTCTTCAACTCGAGCACCGCGACCGGCTTGGCCAACGGAAACCGGCTGCCGTTCATCGTCGGCATGACGTGCCTCAACACTTACTTCCACGATCTCTACTCGCTGAGTCTCGGCGAGGCTTTGCTGAATGCTCCGAATGGCGGCGCAGTTGCGGTGTGGTCCTCATCGACGCTGACCGAGCCGGGACCGCAGCTCGTGATGAATCAACAACTGCTGCGCAGCATCTTCGGACTCAACATCACCCTCGGCGACGCGATCCGCAGCGCGAAAGCCGCGACGAGCGATCCCGACGTCCGCCGCTCGTGGATTCTGCTGGGCGATCCTTCGATGAAACTCACGAAGTAGACGATTTGCCTGTATGTGGGACGGGCTTCAGCCCGTCCCGGACAGGCTCAAGCCCGTCCTACATTGATCGCGTCATCGCGAAGGCATCGACGACCGCGCGCGTACGCGTGCGGTCGAGCTCTCCCGACCACACGCCGCCATTCTTCACCGACGAGCCGACGATGAACGCGTCGGCTCCCGGATAGCGTCCGATGTTCTCCGGCGTGATGCCGGAGCCGATGAGCGTCGGCACGCCGACGGCGCTGCTCACTGCGCGCACTTCGTCGGGATCCGTCGGACTGCCGGTCGCGACGCCGGTGACGATCACGCCGTCGATCGAAAAGAACTCCGCGGCCTTCGCGGTCTCGACGATGTCGACGTCCGCGGTGATCGCGTGCGCCGAGTGTTTCTTCTTGATGTCGCCGAACACGCGGACGTTCTCCGCGCCGATTGCGCGTCGATAGCGCAGCAGATCGCCGGCACTCGCTTCGATGATCCCTTCGTCCGCGACGTGCGCGAATGCGAATCCCTCGACGCGCACGAAAGACGCGCCACACGCGTGCGCGACGGCGATCGCAGCGCGATTCGCACCCGCGAGCACTTGCACGCCGAACGGAACATTCGTCGCGCGGCGCACGGCATCGCCGATCACGCTCATCGCCGCGACGATCTCCGGTCCGACGTTGCTCTTCAGATACGGACGATCGTGCGTGTTCTCGATCATCACGCCGTGGAATCCGCATTCAGCGTACAGCTTCGCTTCCGCCGCTGCGAGCTCCGCGATCGCGTTCACGCCGAGGCGGTTTTGCGGCGTTCCGGGGAGCGCCTGGACGTGAATGCAGCCGATGAGAGCGCGCGACACACCGAACAAAGACTGGATGAGCGATTGCGAATCCATGAGGCGCCGAACCTAACACGAGAAGTTAGTAGACAAGCGGTCAACTACTGGTGTAGCGTGCGGCCTTCAAAACGAAGGAGGAATCGCCCCATGAGTGAGATCGATCGCTTCATCGAAGTTTGGGAGCGCGAGGCGAAGAAGACCGCCGCGCTGCTCGCCGGTCTGCCATCCGACCAATACGATTTCCGTCCCGACGCGGGAGGCCGCTCCCTCGGCGAGCTCGCATGGCACCTCGCCGAAGGCGACGCGTACATCACGCACGGCATCGAGCAGGGTGGCTACTCGCCCAACTCGCGCCCGCCGGGCATCGAGCGCCCGCGCAAGATCGAAGAGCTCGCGCCGAATTACGAGCGCGTGCATCGCGACGCCGTCGAGCGCGTCCGCAAACTGAAGGACGAAGACCTCGATCGCAGCATCGTCTTCTTCTCGGGCCAGCCGGCCGGGATTCGCGACCTGCTGTGGGACTTCGTGCTCCTGCACTCGATCCATCATCGCGGCCAGCTCACCGTTCTCTGCCGCCTCGCCGGCGGCCGCACGCCGCATGTGTTCGGCCCGGCGCGCGAAGACATGCCGCTTCCGCCGCCGAAAGTCGCGGCGACCGCCTGATTTGGGACGGCGGACCGATCGCCCATACGCTCCAACTTACGGAACGCTGGCGTCTCGGCAGCCAGCGTTCCGATGCACTGCCTTGAATCCAAAGGGCTTGCAGTGCCATGGTGACTTGCCGGGTCGTTGCGTGATGGATCGAAAGAAGGCAGCTTTGCACGCTGCACCGCAGCCTTTCGATGCTTGACCGCAGGCTTTCGATGCTGGACCGCGGCCTTTCGATGCTGCGCCGCAGGCTTTTGATGCTGGACCGCAGCCTTTCGATGCTGCGCCGCAGGCTTTTGATGCTGAACCGCAGCCTTTCGATGCTGCGCCGCAGGCTTTCATTGCATCCATGGACGTAATCATTGCTGCGCTGAAGCCTTTCGATGCTTGGCCGAAGCCTTTCGATGCATGGTCGAAGCCTCTCGATGCATGGCCGAAGGCTTGCGTTGCTCGGTCGAAGCCCTTCGATGCATGGCCGAAGGCTTTCGTTGCTGGGCGCAAGCCCTTCACGGCATCGCCGCGATCTTGACGCCCTTCCCGCGCAACCCTAAGTTGCGCGCATGGCGAGACTGATCGGCTACGGCGCGTACAACCTCTGCTTCGATCGCGACCTCGGCGCACAAAGCGGGCAACCCAACTTCTTCCAGTCCATTCACAACGGCGGATGGCCGGTGAATCTCATGAAGATCATCTGCTATCGCAATGCGACGCAGGAGGGCCTGCCGCTCGGCGATCCGCGGACGATCCAGCTCTACCGCCCGTCCGGCGAGATCAACGGCTACTTCCTCGACAATCTCGTGAAGCTCGTGCAGACCGCGCGACCCCTCGGCTTCACCGTGCAGATCTGCGTCTTCAGCTACCACTCCGTCGCTCGCGACGAAGCGCCGAACCCGTTACCGGCGGTGCTCGCGCGAGGCGCCAGCGAAACGAAGTGCAACTACTTCAAACGATTCTTCAGCCTCTCCGATCCCGGCGTGGTCGCAGAGCAGGAAAAACTCGTGCGCACGCTCGTCAATCAACTGCGCGTGTCGGGCAACCTCTACGATCACGTGATCTGGGAGCTCGCAAACGAGGTGCGCTGCGACATCTGCGGCACGGGCAACGCCGGCGCCAACTGCACACTCGTCCCGTGGCTCAACCACATGGCCACGATCATCCGCGACACCGCGCGCGGCATTCCGACGACCATCCTGACCAGTACGGGCGTCTACTTCGACTCCAACCCCAACCAGCCAGGCGCGAAAAACGAGAAGATGACGTTCGACAAAAACCGTCCCGCAGACGGCTGCGCGAACCCGGCCCTCGTGCCCGACCTCTTCGACCTGCATTCCGGACAATGGGACGCGGGGAAAATCACCGCGGGCGACATGATCCGCAACGGCGTGAAAATGCGCTTCCAGCCGTACGGCTATCCCAACCCGATGTTCATCATCAACACCGACGGCATCGATGACTCCCTCCTCACGAAGGCCAACATCTCCTTTTGGGCGAAAGCGGCCTTCCAGACCGGCTACCACTTCGCGTGCAAAGCGCAATACCCGCCGGAGCCATACAACACGGCGGTGCTGGACGCACTGAAGGCCGCGAACGCGGCGGTGCCGTGAGGGCACTCCACAAAGAGCGCGCAATCGTGTCTTTGTGGAGATGAGCGAAGAGATCTCGGTCTACCAGGACGCGAACATCCAAGTCACCAACCTCCGCGCGATGCTGCAGGGAAAAACGTACGCGATGGCCAACATCACGTCCGTGTCGATGCACACGCAAGCGGCGAACAACGCACCCGGCGTGATCATCGCCGTGATCGGCGGCTTGATCGCCATGAGCCTCATCGCCGGCCGCGACGCGATCGGCTGCGGCATCTTCGGCCTCCTGCTACTCGCCGCCGGCATCGCGATCGCAATCGCCGCAAAAAGCACCTACTGGGTCCGCATCGGCAGCGCATCCGGCGAAACCAACGCGCTCAGCTCGCACGATCGCGACTACATCCAACGCATCGTGAACGCGATGAACGAGGCGATCGTGCGGAGAGGGTGAGGTGCGGAATAAATGGCAAGACGCTGGTCAAATCCGCATCGCGAACTGTGACGGACGTGACTCCATCACTTGTCACTCGTTGACGGATCGCGAATGCCGCTGATAACCGACTGAATTTCTGACTGCGTTTCAATCGGCTCGACAGCTTTTGCGTAAGCACGAGCCATCAGGCCTGGCGCATCGGGGTGATCAGTAGCGTGAATCATGAAATACATGATCCGGCTTCCGCCCATACGATCGTAAATCGCCCATGGCACGACGGACTGATATCCAAATGCTTCTCTGAGACGGTCTGCCATGACGACACCCCTATCGTGCGAGCTCATTCCGCGTAGCCGGGTCCAGGTGTTGCCGCCCCACCACGCATTCAGTCTCGCGAGATCCTTCGTCGCAGCCAAAGCTCTTTCGAGCCACCCATTCGCGAGAAAGTAGAACAGCTCGATTTTCGTGCCGGTCTTCTTGTGCCGCGCTACAGCTTCCACGGTCGCCCAATCGCATTCGAAAGTGCGCTGATCAAGCAAACAGAAAGCGGCCTCCCTCGAGCGAAGTGGATGCTGATTCAGGAACCGTGGTAGTTCAGCATTCACGTCACCCGGTACGATACGAATGTCGCGCAATTTTCGACCGAGCGGTACTCGAGGTTGCGTCTTCAGCATCTCTCGGATGCGCGCAACTTGCTGTGGAATCTGCTCGAAAAGATAGATATGTCGAAGCCATTGAGGGCGAAGCTCCACCACGAGCTTTGCGGCCCAGTTCGTTGTTTCCGTAGATTCTTGGGGGCCTGCGAAGCAGTCAATGTAGGTCCCATGCTTAGTGACCATCAAAAAATAGTAAAGGTACCGCTCGATTAGTTTCGCCTTGTTTCGCGTCCAGATGGGACGCGTTCGCCGGAACGTTTGCCCTTTGGGTTCTGATCGGGGCCCGACGTCAATGAGCGGCTGTTGCTCCTGCTTCTCTTTCACTTGTGAGATAAGTCTAGTACTGCCGTCGGCGAATGCGGCACGTCGTCCCACGTGCGGCCGTCCAGTTCTCGCCCTGCTACTTTCTTCCCGAGACGCGCTAGGCGTACGGCCCTATGATCCTGGACGCCATGAATCTGCGGCCCCCAAACACCCCATTGTTTGAAGAAGAAGGCTGCGCCCACCGACTTGCATTGTTCTCGAAGATTGCGCGCCCATTCGACTTCCATCGGTCGCGCACGAGTTCCGCTTTCGCCACCCACGATTACCCAATCGACACGAAGCTCTTTGTCAAGCGTTATTGGTCCAAGAAGAGGCTCGCACGACAGGAAACGCACGGCCGCAGGAATGCTAGCGAGCACTTTCGCACGAGCGTCGTAATACTTCTGATTCTCAGTCGTTGTTCCGAGCCAAACGTTGCGCGGCCAAACATCTCGCCACG
>DATKFO010000844.1:0-4035 GCA_035544355.1 Thermoanaerobaculia bacterium | reverse complement strand
TGATTCTGGATCTCCGCAGCACGAACAACAAAAGGAGATCCCGATGAGCGATCGACAGCAGGGTACGGTCCAGTGGTTCAATGATGCCAAAGGTTTCGGATTCATCACGACGGCGGGCGGAGAGGACGTGTTCGTCCACTTCTCCGCGATTCAGTCGAAAGGCTTCCGTTCGCTTCAGGAAGGGGCGACGGTCGAATTCGAAGTCACGCGCGGTCCGAAGGGACTACAGGCGGCGAACGTCACCGTCGAATAAATCCGTAGGGGCGGCTGCGGCCGCCCCTATTCTTTCCACTTCTCCACGGCCTCGACTCCGAACCGTGACGGATGCCACGGTACGATCCGGTTCATGCGAAAACTCGGATGGCTGCTCGTTCTCTGCGCGTCGTTTGTGTATGCGGAGGAGAAAACGCCGCAGCAACTCTTCGTCGACGCCCGCGCCGCATACGACAAGAAAGACTTCGCCGCGTACCTCCAGACGATGGACGCGCTCACGAAGCTGCGGCCCGGCCATCCGATCGTGCTCTTCAACCACGCCGGCGCGCTCGCACTGAACGACAAAGCCGCGGAGTCCGTCGCGGAGCTCGACCGCCTCGCGCGCATGCAGATCGCGATGGATCTCTCCGATCACGATCTCGATTCGCTGCGCGCACGCGACGACTTCCACGCTGTCGAGAAAAGCATGAGCGAGCTGCGCAAGCAGCGCATCTCCACGAGCTCCGTCGCGTTTCGCATTCCGCACAAGGACCTGATCACGGAGTCGATCGTGTACGACGCGAAGACGCGCTCGTTTTTCATCAGCGCCGTGCACAAGCGAAAAATCCTGCGCCGCGACGCGCGCGGCAAGCTGCACGATTTCATCACCGATGGAATCTGGGGCGCGAACGGCCTCGGCATCGACGACAAGCGCCGCATCCTCTACGCCTCGAGCTCCGCGTACGACTCCGTCGAAGGCTTCGTCGCGACGCAGGGCAATCAAGCCGCGCTCTTTGCATTCAACGCCGACACCGGCGCGCTCCTCGCGAAGTACGACGCGCCGAAAGGCACGTTCTGCGACGACCTCACTGTCGCGCCGGACGGCACCGTGTACGTTTCCGATTCGACGGGCAGCGTGCTGCGCCTGCAACCCGACGCGAAGGAGCTCGACACATTCGTCGCGAAAGGCGCGATGCGCTCGCCGCAAGGCTCCGCGTTCGGGAACGGAGCGCTCTACGTCGCCGACTACGGCGGCGCGATCTGGTCCGTCGATCCGAAAACCGCAACCGTGACGAGAGTCCAGGAGCCGACCGATCTCGCGATGATCGGCATCGACGGCCTCGAATACCACGACGGAACCCTCATCGGCATCCAGAACGGCATCGAGCCCGCCCGCGTCGTCCGCTTCTGGCTCGACGGCAATCGCATCACGCGCTCCCAGATCCTCGAAATGAACCATCCGATGATGTCCGAGCCGACGATCGGCGTCGTGGTGGGAAGCGATTTCTACTTTCTCGCCGCGAGTCAGAATCGCACGGTAGTCGCGAACGAAGTGGAGAAACTTCACGACGCGGTGGTGCTGAAAATTCACTTGTAATGTGGAGTGCGGCGACCGCAGTCGCCGCTTTGGGTCAGTGGTAGCGCCGGACGGCGGACGTTCGCCAACGTAGGGCCGCCTCTCCAGGCGGCCCGCCCCCGCGGAAATCGAGCGTTCGTCGCAGCCCGCAACTTTCCCCGCGTGTGGCACGCGCAGGACAAGCTGAGAGCATGTCCTACGTTCCACAACGTAGGGCCGCCTCTCCAGGCGGCCCGCCCCCGCGGAAATCGAGCGTTCGTCGCAGCGTGCCACTCGCTGGCCAGTGGCACGCGTAGGACAAGCTGAGAGCATGTCCTACGTTCGCCAACGTAGGGCCGCCTCTCCAGGCAGCCCGCCCTCGCGGAAATCGTGCGTTCGTCGCGGCCCGCCACTCGCTGGCCAGTGGCACGCGCCGGACAAGCTGAGAGCATGTCCTACGTTCCCCAACGTAGGGCCGCCTCTCCAGGCGGCCCGCCCCCGCGGAAATCGTGCTGTTCGCCGCGTGACGCAACCTCGCAAGCCCGAACACGCTACCCAAAGCGGCGGCATGGCCGCCGCACTCCACATCACTCCGCGGTTACGACCTCGGGGCGCGCGACGTGCTCCTCCACCCACTCCGCGTCCCACGGCCGTGAGATCACGCAGGAGTTGATGCCGCCGATGCCCATCGACAACTTGCCGGAGTAGCCGCGCCGCACTTCGCAGCCGTCGACTTGCACGAACTTCGCTTCGTGCACCTTCACGTCCGCGTGCAGCTCGCCTTCGGTGAGCGTCATCGGGAACAGCTTTCCCTTCGCCATGCCCAAATGCTGCGCGGTCAGTTCCCATCCGCCGCCGACGGACATGCCGTGCCCGAACGTGCCTTTGCGTGCGGTGAAAATCACGTCGGGATGCAGCAGCTCGAGCGAGTGCTCGATCTCCGTCGCATCGCCGGGCGTCGCGGTCGCGTGCATGTCCCACGTCGTGACGTCGGTCGCCTTCACTTCATCGAGCGCGGCCTTCATCGCGAGCTGCGGTCCGCCCTTCGACGGAGTGATGATGTGATGCGCATCGGACGACGCGCCGATGCCGACGATCTCCATCCCGAGCGGGCGGAATCCCTGCGCCATCAACACCTCGGCATCCCCAACGATCCAAATGCACGAGCCGCCGGCGACGTGCGTGCCTTTGAGTCCGGTGAGTGGGCGCGAGACCTCCGCGTCCGCGGACACCACGTTCGCGCTGTAGAACGCGGAGAGCACCATCGGATGCGGAGGCGGATCGCACATGCCGATGACGACGGCGGTTGCTTCGCCGAGGTTGATTGCGTCGACGGCCATCTTCGCGGCGATGCCGAAGGAGGCACATGCGGCGATCGGTGCGAACGCGGGTCCGACGATCTTGCCGAGCATCGAGATCTGCGACGCCGCGATGTTCGAGATGTTCCACAACAGATTCGGCGACACCGCCGCCCACGGCTCGTCGGGGCAGCCCCATTTCTTGTTGAGCTGTCGAATGCGATTGAGCTTCGTGCGGATCGACGACAACTTCGCCGTCGCCGATCCCGATGACGGCGGCACCGGCTCGCCGTGAATCGCGCGCGCCTCTTCGAGGTATTGGGTGAGCGCATCGCTGCGCAGCGCCCAATACGCTTCCCAGTCGTATTTCGCCTCGATCCACTCCTCGGAACCGATCGTGAGCTCCGACGGTTTGCGCGGCGCCTTCGCATCGGCTTCGCCTGCGAGATGTTTTCGCAACGGTGCGCATCGGTCCGCTGCGGCCCAGAACTCATTCCAGCGACGCAGTGCGCGCTCGTAACGAATCGATTCCTCGGCCGTGACCGTGATCTCGCCGATACCGGTGCCGACGTAGACATGACACTTCGTGCCGAGCGATTGCAGATACGCTTCGATGCCGGGATTTTGTCCGAGGGATTGGATGAATGAGCCGATCGCGTACTGCACCATCGGCCCCATCTTGTCTTTGAGCTGCGCGTACTTCGCGGGCGCGAATCGCTCATCGAACCACGGCCGGTACGCATCGAAATCGAACTCGGGATAGCCGACCAGAAAGTTCGACTGGCCGAAGCCGGTGAACGGCGAGAGCCACGACCCCGCGCGCTCGAGATTGCGCTCGAACGTGTCGATGTTCGGCGACTTCGGAGCGACCGCGCCCCAGCCGAAAATACCGACTCTCTTGCGCTGGACCATGGCGGGCATTGTATCGAAATTGCATTGAGCGCTTGCGCGATGCGAAAGGCGTTCATCCTCTCTGCGACTCTTCTCGCCCTCACGGCCTGCAATGGCGGCCATGAGTCGACGGCCAAGTCCGAAACGATTGCACCCGCGGAGCCGCAGCCAGCGCCGACCGATTCCGATGCAATGACACAGACGGTGAATGTCGACGACGGTCGTTCGGTCGCGGAGGGTGAGGGGGTGACGACGACTGCAACGACGACGACCACCACTGCGAAACCCACGCCTCCGCCGAAGAAGAAGAAGTCGTGA
>DATKFO010000843.1:0-7722 GCA_035544355.1 Thermoanaerobaculia bacterium | reverse complement strand
TAACTCTGCAACTCTGGAACTCGACATGGCGAAACTCGGCATCGATCTCCAGGAAGGCTTCGAAAATGACGAAGTCGTCGTCACGATCGACGGCCAGGAGAGCTTCCGCCATACCGCCGTGCGCACGAAACGCGTCCTCGGGCTCGCGATGAACGACACGATCGACGTCGCGAACGGCAAGCACGCGATCGAGATCAGCGTGCCGACGCGCAACCTGCATCACAAACTCACGATCAATCTTCGCGACGAGCTCCACCTGGGCATCTCGCTGCGCGGCAGCGAGCTCGACGTGATCACGCGCGAAGAGCGTTTCGGATACGGGTAGGGAAACAGCGCGAGCGAGACTCTCTCATGGCAAGGAGGCACTTCATGGCCGTCCCCGTCAGCGGTTCGTATCGCGGATTTCTTACTGCGCCTGCGGGCGCGTCGCAACGTCTCGACCTGCGCATCGACGTCGACAAGCGCATCGACGAAGGCTCCGTGCTCCAGCGCGTCAGCGGCGACGTCTTCAGCATCGACAAAGTCGTCGCACCCGGACAGCCGCCGAAGGAGACGGAGGTCTATCTCGAGTCGTGGATCATGGAGCATCCGAAGGTGGTCGCGAATGGGAATGCGACGACGATCACCGGCGAGATCCGCTTCTGGAACGCCGTGCATCCGAAGACCACCGCAACGATTCGCATTCCGTCCACGCCCGCAGATGCACCGGCCGCGGTGACGATCGAGAAGCAGTCTTCTCCGCCCGCGACGTACAGCTGTCCGCCCGCGGGAAAGTTCTTCCGCGCGCTGCATCTCGAAGTCGACGTCTGCAAGTCGGTCAACAAAGAACCGATCCTGCCGACGTACGGAACGCACTCGCTCAAAGAGCGGCCGCCCGATCTCACGAATCGCACGCTCACGATCGAGCGCGCGTACGGCGAAGCGGGCATCGAGATGGTCATCCGCGGCGACAAGCGCGACATCATCGACGACTCCGCAGCGAGCTTCTCGTCGTGGTCCGACGCGGAATTGCACAACGCGATGGAAGCGCACTTCAGCCAATACCAGGGCGCGTGGCCGAAGTGGGAAATTTGGGGACTCCTCGCCGGCGAATACGACAACAGCAACGTCGGCGGCGTGATGTTCGATTACGCCGCGTCGCTCGGCGGTCCGGGAAAAGCGCCGGAGCGACAGGGCTTCGCGGTGTTTCGCAAACACTTCTGGTTCGACTCGCTCGTGCCGAATCCGAAGACCGACGCCGAGCTCACCGCCGCGCGAAAGTTTCTCTGGTGCTACACGCACGAGTCGGGGCACGCATTCAACCTCCTGCACTCGTGGGACAAGAACCGTCCGAAATCGCTGTCGTGGATGAACTACGACTGGAAGTACGCGAGCAAGCCGGAGGAGTATTGGAAGGCGTTCCGCTTCCGCTTCGACGATGAAGAGCTCACGCACATCCGCCACGGCAATCGTCCGTCGGTGATCATGGGCGGCGATCCGTGGTCTTCGGGCGGACACGCGGAAGCGCCGCCGGGTTCGGAGCATCTGCGCATGCCGCCGGGCGCGATGACGAGCGCCACCGGCGACGTGCCGATCGACATCGAAGTCTCATCGCAGCCGTATTTCGAATTTCTCGAGCCGGTTTCGATCGAGCTCCGCGCGCGCAACCTGCTTTCGATTCCGATCAACGTCAGCGGCACACTGCATCCGGAGTTCGGCAACGTGACGGTGTACGTGCGCCGTCCCGACGGCCGCATCGTCGAGTACATGCCGATCTCCTGCAAGCTCGCGGAAGACAACATCGTCGAGCTGTCGCCCGCGGGCGCGAAGGACTCGAGCGATCGCCACAGCCGCTCGATCTTCCTCAGCTACGGCCGCTACGGTTTCTACTTCGACGAGCCGGGACAATACTTCGTGCGTGCCGTCTATCACGGGCCGGGCGACACGCTGATTCCGTCGAACGTGCATCGCCTGCGTGTCGGCCATCCGAAGAGCGTTGAAGCCGATCGCCTGGCGCAGGATTACTTTTCCTACGAAACCGGCGCCGCGCTCTACCTCGGCGGCTCGCCATCGCAATATCTCGAGGACGGCATGAATACGCTGCTCGAAGTCGTCGACCGATTGAAAGGAAGTCTCGCCGCTGCGAAATGCGCAGCGCGCATCGCGTACGGCGTCGGACGCACCTTCCACGAGCTCGACGAGAAGAACATCGTGCGTCGCAAGAGGGGCGGCGATACGAAAGAGGCCCTGCAGCTGGCCGAGCTCGCACTGAAAGTGTTCCAGGCGCAGAAGAAGCCGCGGCACTTCAACATCCCGGTCGAGCGCATCGCGCGCGCGAAGGCGGAGTTGTTGCTGCGCAGCGGGAACGTGACGCAGGCGCGCAGCGAGATGACGAAGCTCGCCGGCTATCTGCACAAGCACGGCGTGAAGCCGAGCGTGACGAAAAAGATCGAAGCCGATGCGGCCAAGATCAAAGCGCCGAAAGCAAAAACGGCGCGCCGCTCGCGCAGCGCGCCGTCACGCAAGAAACGCTGATCGTTACTACTGACTCACGAGCGAGACCTCGCCGATGACCGGCTTGGCGTCCGCCGCGGGCTCGCCCGCCGGCGCGATCGTCAATTCGGCCGTATCGTTCAGCAGACCTTTCGCGCGAAGCTCCTTCGCGAGATCCGTCACGTCGAAGCTGCGGAACTTCTCCGCGTTCTCGTGATGAGCATCGAAGAAGTTGATGCTGCCGACGTAGAAGTCGCCCGATCCGCCGGCGTTCGACGTCAACTGGAGGTAGAGGTGATAGATGACCTCCGGCTGAATGTCGGTCTTGAGATCGCGGACCACGAGGAAGAGCCGCTGATTCGCCTTGAGGTGCTCGACAGCCTCGCCGATCGGAACCGTCGCCACCGGACTCGGAGGCGCAGTGAGCGTTGCGCGCGCCGGTTGTGCACCGAGCGCGATACCGGCCACGGTCGCGAGCTTGCGCGGTTCCGCTCCCTGAACCCCCGTCGTCGCTGCACTCGCGCACGGCGGCACCGGCTCGAGCTTCTGATACTTGTAATGCAGCGCCGAAATGCTCAGGAAGTCTTTGATCGTCGCGACGACCTTGTTGCCGTTGCCGTCGGCGAAGACGAACGTCTTGTTGAGGAACGTCGAGCCGCTCGGGTTCAGGCGTCCGGCCGCATTCCAACTCGCCCACAGCCGGTCGATGTTGCTGTGATGCAGCCAGAAAATCGGATCGTACGCGGCCCACGGAACCGAGCCCATGTTCTGACCGTTGCCGACGAGAACGTGCACGTTGCCGTGCAGGCCGCCGTCGAGTGCGAGGCAGAAACCCTGATTCGAGCCGTTCTGCGAGTACTGGCATTCCTCGAGCGAATCGAGACTGAGTGGATCATCGGGCTCGCCTTCGTCGATCGGATCGCCGGCGTTGACGCCCGGATTGCGCTTCTCGACGTAGAGCGGGCCGTACACCAGATCGAGCGGCTTGCGGAACTCCACCGGCATCACGCCGTGATTCGGCCCGCTGACCGAGTAGTTCCAGTACGGCAGCGTGAACGTCGGCTCGCCCGACACTTTCCGGATGATCTGTTCGAAGTAGTAGACGAACATCCGATGCCACGGGAGGAAGTAGTCTTCTGGCTGCCCGTTGTGCGCCTGGCAGGTGTTCCACATTTCTTGCGCGAGGTTTTTCCACGCGCTCGGGCTCGGGTAGATGCGGTTGATCTCGGCGGTTTTCGTGCGGTCGCCGCGCACGAAGTGGGTGTACCACTGGAAGGTCCAGCTGCGCGGATTCCCCTCGGAATACAGGGTCTTGTTGCGCATCTTGCGCACCGCGCCCGCGTAGATCTTCAGCATCGCCTTGCCCTGCGTCGAGCGGGCGTCGTAGCGGATGAAGCCGGTCTGCGCCTGGGCGAACTGTTCAAACCAGAGGGCGAAGGGGATTGCTGCGGTTCCGGCGACGAAAGTCCTGCGAGTCAGGGGAGCCATGGAGTCCTCCTCTCGGTCGGTTTATGTATGGATTGTCGCGAGGCCGGAATTATACAGAGTTTACGGAAACACGAGCTCGACCCGCGAAACGAACGCCTTCGCCTGCGGATCGGGAGCGCCGCCCGGCACGAACGTGATCGTCGTGGCGTCGGTGAGAAGGCGCCGCTCGCGCAGCGTGCGCGCGGTTTTGGAGAGATCGAACGTGTAGAACACGCGATCGTTCACGACGTTCGCCGGCGAAGCGTTGAAGAAATTGATCGAGCCGACAAACCGCGGATCCTTCTTTGTCGGCTTCTTCCCGTCCGGAAGATCGAGATAGAGGTGATACAACACGCCCGGCTGCCGGTCGACGACCCGCAACCCGCGCACGACGAGCTTCACCCCATCCGCCGCAAGCGGCCGCTCGCTGACCACCACCTGCACCGGCTTCCCGCCGAGCTCGATCGGCTGCGCAGACGTCGCCATCGTCTCCTTCGCACTGCACCCGGGCCCGCCGGACAACAACAGCAACCCAGCCACGCCGAGAGCTCTGCAATACTGACGGATCGCCATACACCCGTAAACGGGCGAGCGGAGGATGGGATTTCATTGGGACGATCTTCGTAGCGGCAGGTGTACCAAAGCGGCGACTGCGGGTCGCCGCACTCCCAAAAATCGCGCGTAGAATCCCGCGCCATGCGCCGCGCTCTCGCTTTCGCTCTCCTCCTCTCCACCTCCGCTTACGCGCAGACGCCGATCTTCGGCTTCCACGATCCCGCCGCCGAACAGGCGCGCGAGGCGCAGTTTGATGCGAAGTTGAATCGCGAGAATTTGCGTGAGTGGCTGCAACGCCTCTCCGCGCGTCCGCACAACGTCGGTTCGCCGTACGGCAAGGAAAACGCGGAGTTCATCGCGTCGCTGTTCCGCTCGTGGGGTTACGACACGGCGATCGAGCGTTTCGACGTGCTCTTCCCGACGCCGAAGACGCGCGTCGTTGAGCTCATCGCCCCCGAAACGTACAAGGCGAAATTGCTCGAGCCCGCGCTGCGCGAGGATGCGACGTCGAGTCAGGTCAACGAAATCCTGCCGACGTACAACGCGTACTCGACCGACGGCGACGTCACCGGCGAGCTGGTTTACGTCAACTACGGCGTGCCCGCGGATTACGAAGTGCTCGAGCGCAACGGCGTCGACGTGCGCGGCAAGATCGCGATCGCGCGCTACGGACTATCGTGGCGCGGCATCAAGCCGAAAGTCGCGGCGGAACACGGCGCGATCGGCTGCATCATCTACTCCGATCCGTACGACGACGGGTATCGCCAGGGCGATGTCTATCCGAAGGGCGCGTATCGCAATGAATTCGGCGCGCAGCGCGGATCGGTCGCCGACATGCCGACGTATCCCGGCGATCCGCTGACGCCCGGCGTCGGCGCAACCGAAAACGCGAAGCGCCTCGATCGCAGCGAAGCGAAGACGATCACGAAGATTCCGGTGCTGCCGATCTCGTATTCCGACGCGCTTCCGCTGCTGCGGAATCTCGCCGGCCCCGTCGCGCCGCCCGAATTCCGCGGCGCGCTCCCGATCACGTATCACCTCGGCGCCGGTCCTGCGCGCGTGCACCTGAAGCTCGCGTTCAACTGGGACATCGTGCCCGCGTACGACGTCATCGCGCGCCTGCGCGGCAGCGAGCTTCCCGACGAATGGGTCATGCGCGGCAATCATCACGACGGCTGGGTGCACGGCGCGCGCGATCCGCTCAGCGGCCAGGTCGCGATGCTCGAAGAAGCGCGCGCGATCGGCGAGCTCGCGAAGAGCGGCGCGCGTCCGCGACGCACGATCGTCTACGCAGCATGGGATGCCGAGGAGCCCGGACTCCTCGGATCGACCGAATGGGTCGAAACGCACGAAGCGGAACTGCGTGAGCATCTCGCGGTCTACATCAACTCGGACTCGAATTCGCGCGGCTTCCTCGATGCCGGCGGCTCGCACACACTCGAGCGCCTCGTGACCGAGGTTGCTCGCGATGTGCAGGATCCTCGTCGTGGAGTGTCCGTGCTCGAGCGAGTGCGCGCACGCGACGTCGTCGAGGCGAAGAACGCCGACGAGCGAAAGCAGATCCGCGATCGCGCGTTGCTGCGTCTCGACGCCCTCGGATCAGGATCGGATTACACGCCGTTCCTGCAGCACGCCGGTATCGCATCACTCGACATTGGCTACAGCGGCGAAGCGGACGGCGGCTCGTATCACTCCGTGTACGACTCGTTCGATCACTTCATGCGCTTCGGCGATCCGACGTTCGACTACGGGATCACGCAAGCGAAAACGACGGGACGATTGGTGCTGCGCCTCGCGAATGCGGACACGCTGCCGTTCGAAGCGACGACGCTCGCCGACACGGTCGCGCGCTACGCCGATGAAGTGAAGAAGCTCGCCGACACGAAACGCGCGGAGATCGAAGAGCGCAATCGCGAGATTCGCGAGAAGACGATGGAGCTCGCCGCCGATCCGGAGAAGACCTTCGTCGCGCCGAAGGAGCAGGCGGAAGTACCGCATCTCGAATTCGCGCCGCTCGAGAACGCCGTCGCGCATCTGCAGAAGAGCGCGAAGGCATTCGACGCGAAGCCGCACGACGATCGCGCGGTGATGCATCTCGAGCAATCACTCACGCGCGCGGAAGGTCTGCCGAAGCGCGCATGGTTCCGCCATCAGGTCTACGCGCCCGGCTACTACACGGGCTACGGCGTGAAGACGCTGCCCGCGATTCGCGAGGCGATCGAGCAGCGCGAGTGGGCTGAGGCGAATGCGCAGATCAAGATCGTGGCGGTGGTGATCGAGGGCTACGCGAAGCTACTCGATCAGTGACGTAGGGCCGCCTCTCAGGCGGCCGGGGGCCGGCTAAGAGCCGGCCCTACGTTTCGGCAGCATGTAGACCAATTCGCCCTTTTTCGACATGCCGAGGTCTTCGCGCGCGATGCGTTCGACGGCGTACGTCGATTTCTTCACGCTCTCGATCTCGGCTTGCAATCGCGCGTTCTCTGATTGAAGTCGCGCGATATCGGTCTTGAGATCGCTGACGCGCGAGCGCGCGTGTTGGAGTTCGGGGATGCCGCGATCGCTGAAGATGAACGAGACGCAGAACACGACGATCAGCACGATTGTCAACAAAACTACGACGCGCAGAGTCACCTGCGTCGCGCGGCGCGGATCGTGCGTCGATACCGAGGGCGGCATTTCGCACTAGTGTAGGACGCTATAATCCGTTCGTGAAGCGCGACGCTGCATCCAACCCGCTCACCGAGCGCTACGCCTCCCGCGAAATGTCGTATCTCTTTTCGGCGGATTTCAAGTTCCGCACGTGGAGACGGCTGTGGATCGCGCTCGCCGAAGCGGAGCAAGAGCTCGGCCTTGAGATCACCGACGCGCAGATCGCCGAGCTCAAAGCGCACGCCGACGACATCAACTACGCCGACGCCGAGAGGCGAGAGCGCGAAGTGCGTCACGACGTGATGTCGCACATCTATGCATACGGACTGCAGGCCCCCTCCGCGAAAGGTATCATCCACCTCGGCGCAACCTCCGCCTTCGTTGCCGACAACACGGACATCCTGCAAATCGCGGAAGGTCTGCGCATCGTGCGCGGCCGCATCGTCAACCTGATGGCCAAGCTGCGCGACTTCGCGTGGCGCTGGCGTGCGACGCCGACGCTCGCATTCACGCACTTCCAACCCGCGCAGCTGACGACGGTCGGCAAACGCGCAACTCTGTGGTTGCACGATCTTTTGC
>DATKFO010000842.1:0-4558 GCA_035544355.1 Thermoanaerobaculia bacterium | reverse complement strand
TTGGAGTGCGGCGGCCATGCCGCCGCTTTGGGTCATCAGAAATCATCGATGACGTTGATCCGATCGATCCGCAACCCATACACCGTCTTCACAAAAGCAGCAGACGTCTCCCGCTCGAACCAAGCCGCAGAGCACCATTTGTAGAGCGTTGCATCCTCGACCAATCCGTGATGCACCGGATTCCAATGCACGTACTTCAGTCGTGCGAGGTACGACCTCTCAAACGTGAGCGCGGTATCCCAGAACTGATAGAGAACCTGACGTCCCACGATGCCTTCTGCGCGGTTCAACTGCCTCCCAACCGCCGAATGAAAATCGCGGATCAACTCGCGCAGTGAGTTCTCCTCTGGCGAGCGTGCAACGAAGTGATAGTGATTGCTCAGAATCGCCCATGCTTCGAGTGACCATCGATAACGGTCCGCGAACATCAGCAGCAGATCGAGAACGAGATCGAGCTTCGATGGCGTGTCGAAGAATGGGTGCTTGTGCAGCGTCGCGCCCGTCACCATGAATGTGCCGGGAGAAACAGTCCAGTGCCGAGGTGCGTGAGGCCATGCAGTCATGCATCGCATGCTCCCTCGGTTCGTTAAAGACTCGTTGGTTTTCTACTCTGTGGAGTGCGGCGGCCGCGCCGCCGCTTTGGGTCGCGAGATTACGATCCGCAAGGTTGCGTGACAACGCACATCGCGCAATCGCACGAGCGCGTGACCCGGAACGTTACCCAAAGCGGCGGCGCGGCCGCCGCACTCCAGATGTCCACCTTCCGGACGCTTTCGCGAAAGCGGACGCACGCGCCAAGCCGCCCTTCGCGGCTAAACCTTCCACCCATTGGGAGTTGCGGCGTTCCTGCCCTCCGGCAGCGATCTTGAACCGGACGCCTGCACTCATGCAGAAGACTCGTGTTGCGCTCTTCTTTTGTTCGACCGAGGAGGTTGCGGCGGTGCGGCGGCAGCTTGGGGCGGCTGGGATGGACGTGGTCTGCGTTGTGTTCGATGGGGACGCCGATTTGGCCGACGTCGACGTCGTGATCATCGGCTCGTTCGCGGCGACGCGGCACGCGGTGCTGCGCGCACTGACTCCGCGCCTCGAAGTGCCCGCGATCATGCTCGTTCCGTCGATCGAGCACGAGTCCGACTTCGAAGACGACTTCACCGCGCTCTCGCTGCTCGAGCTGCGGCGCTTGCCGAAAGTCATCCGCCGCGAGTTGCGCGTGCATGCGAGCGAGACCGCGTTGCGCGAAAGCGAGCGCCGCTACCGCGAGCTCATCGACCAGGCGCAGGAAGGCATCTGGGTCGTCGACACCTCTGCGCATACGATCTTCATCAATCCGAAAATGGCCGAGCTGCTCGGCACGACGCCCGACGCGATGGTCGGCGCGCCGATCTTCGATTCGATCGACGCTGAGATGCGCGGCATGGCGATGCGCGAGCTGCATCGCTTTCCCGCGGGCGTCGCATCCGCGCAGGACTTTCGCTTTCAGCGCGCCGACGGCGGCTCGTTCTGGGCGATGCTCTCCGCGAGTCCGCTGTTCGACGAGAACGGCCGCTATCACGGCGCGATGGTGCTCGTCACCGACATCACGCCGCGCAAGCTGATCGAGAACGAGCTGCGCCGCCGCCGCGAAGCGCTGCAGAAATCGGAAGCGCGATACCGGGCGCTGTTCGAGCAGGCGAAAGACGTGATCGTCACGCTCGACGCGAGCGGCCGCATCACCTCGCTCAACCCCGCATTCGAAACGATCACCGGATGGAACGGCGCGCAATGGATCGGACGCGAGTTCGGCGATCTCATCGATCTCGAAAAAGGCGCCGTGAATGCGACCGGCGAGATCCTGTTCCAGACGAGCCGCGGCGAGACGATCACCGTCGATACGAGCGCGCAGGAATTGACGATCGACGGCGTGAAGACCGGCACGCTCGTGATCGCGCGCGACGTTACGCAGCGACGCATGGCCGAAGCCGATCTCGAGCGCGAAAAACGCCTCGCCAGCCTCGGGCAGCTTGCAACCTCGGTCGCGCACGAATTCAACAACGTGCTGATGAGCATCCTGCCGTTCGCGGAGCTGCTGCAGCGCCGCGCGACGAACGACGAGCGCACGCAGATGGCGACGAAGCACATCATCCAGGCCGTTCGCCGCGGCCGTCAGGTGTCGCAGGAGATTCTCCGCTTTGGCCGCCCCGCAACGCCGGCCCTCGGGCCGATCGGCGTCACGGAATGGCTCGCTGATTTTTCGCGCGAAGCGCGCGCCATGCTCGGTACGAAATACCGATTCGAATCTTCGGTCGCGAGCGAAGACGAGATCTTCATCGAAGCCGATCGCGCGCTGCTCGAGCAGGTCGCGACGAATCTCGTGTTCAACGCGCGCGATGCGATGCCGGCCGGCGGCCGTCTCGAGATCACGGCGCGTTGCGTGAACGACACCATCGAGATCGCGGTGCGCGATTCCGGCCCCGGCATCCCGATGCATCTCGTCGATCGCATTTTCGATCCGCTGTTTTCGACGAAGCCCGCCGGCAACGGCCTCGGACTCACGATCGCGTCGCAGGCGATGTCACTGCAACGCGGCGCGCTGCGCGTGGAGAGCGAGCAGGGCGCAGGCAGCACGTTCACGATGGTGTTCGTGCGAACCGCGCCGCCGGCTCACGACAGCGGCGACATCGTTCTTCCGCTGCATCGCCGCCGCGTGCTCATCGTCGAAGACGACGAATCGGTGGGCGAGGGGATTCGCGCGTTGCTCTTGGACGAAGGCTGCGACGTGCAGCTCGTCGGCCGCGCGCTCGAAGCACCGCCCGTGATCGAAAGGTCGATGCCCGACGTCGTGCTGCTCGACGTCAATCTGCCCGACATCAGCGGCGTCGAGCTGTACGAACAGCTCCACGAGCGCTGGCCGGCGCTGCCGGTGATCTTCTCGACCGGTCACGCCGACGCGGCGGCGCTCGACGAAGTGCGCAAGCGCCACGTGCCGTCGATCATGAAGCCGTACGACATCAGCGAGCTTTTGTCGTTGATGGCGACGGTGTGCCGCGTCGCGGAATCGCAGCCATCGCAATCAAAAGCAGAACGACCGCAGCTGAGAATAGTCCGCTCGGCATGATCAGCGGATTGCGGTAGCGCCACTCGACGACGTGCTTGCCGCGCGGCACGCGCACTCCCTGAAACGCGATATTCGCCGGCGCGATGTCGATCGCCTTGCCGTCGAGCGTCGCATGCCAGTAGCGATGCGCGGTGATTGCGGCGACGAGAAACGCATCGCCATCCGCATCGACTTCGATGCGCACATGCGATGGATGTTCTTCGACATGTGTGACGCGTGCGGTTGCCGGTGTGAATGACGCGATCGGCGTGAATGCATCGCCGGTGAGCGCGTTGTCGGAGATCACGTTTTGTACGAGCTCGTCGTCGCTCGCGATCTGAATCACGCGCGAGGCGAAGTAATAGCGCGGATGCGATCCCGTCGCGCGCACGCTCATCGATCCGCCCACGAACTCGAGGATCTGCTCGACGTTCGCGGAGTCGAGGAAGAACGAATGCCACGAGCGCGTGTGCTGCCGCACGCGTTGCGCCGCGCGGAGATAGAGCGTCGACGTCATCAGCGCGGTCTGATCGAGATCGTCTTCGAGTGCGCCGCGAAATCCGAACGCCGCGGGACGGAACGGATACATCCCGTCGCGGAACAGTTTGTCGGGCGATCCCGCGCGCAAAAACTCGTTGAGATCGGGCATGCCTTCCCACTCGTCCCACGACGCCTGATGGAAGATGCGGTAGTCGTCGCGATGCGCGGGCAGATTGCGCGCGAGCTCCGGTTCGTCGAAGAAACTGCGCGGTGCGCGATCCGCGACCGACGTGTGCAGCCACGCGAGCTCGACGACGACGAACGCGAACAGCGCGGCGATCCAAATCTTTTTCGGCGCGACGAACTTGAGCAGCAGCCACACCGCGATCGCGCGCGCGAGATTGAGCAGCCAGTACTGCACCCACGGCAGCGGCACGTGATCGGGCGCAGTCGGCGACGGAATGCGCGTGCCGATGAGCCACGTGATGACCGCGACGGCGGCCCACACGATCGTGAGGCGCATCGCGATGCGGCGCACTTTCTCATCGCCGGCGAGCAGGCGATCGAGCACCATCGCCGCCCAGACGATCAGGACGAACAGCGCTCCGAGGAGAAACTTCTCGGGATAGCGGATCGAGGCGAAGATTTTTGCTTCGTAGAGAAAACGGAACACCGGCGTGCCGTCGCCGAGGGCGAGGATCGTGAAGCCGGCGAAGAGCGTGAGGACGAAGGCGCGACCGCGCACGCCGGCGAAGATTCCTGCGATCGCGAGGATGATGGCGAGCCCGCCGATGTAGATGTCGGACACGAACGGATCGATGCGATACGGATACATGCTGCGAATCGCCTGATTGCCGTCGGGTCCGACGAACGCGCGATATACGCGCGGAAACAACAGCTCGAAGAATCGCGCAGCGGGCGTGCTCCAGTTCGACGCGACCTGCCAATGAAAGCCTTCGCTGCGGATCGAGTCGCGTGCGTGATCGAATCCGGGCACGAGTTGCA
>DATKFO010000841.1:0-3923 GCA_035544355.1 Thermoanaerobaculia bacterium | reverse complement strand
GGGGAGCGAGCGTCATGCCCTCGTGCTGCCGACGCGCGACGACGACAAGCCGTCCGCCGGGTGGATCGACGTGAGCTATTGGATTCCTGATCACCGTGCGTTTTTCGCTCCGCGTCACCCCGTGCGGTACGACGTTCTCGCTGCGCGCGATACCACAGGCCGCTGGCGGCCCGTGGCACGCGATCTCTGGCATCTCATTGTCACGCACGGACCGAACGTCCGCGTGACGATCGCGGCCGTCGACTCCGCGTCAGTGATCGTCTCGCCGTACGCCGGTTCCGTTTATCGCATCGACCGCGAACACTTCGAGGAGGAGGCGTGGGAGAAAACCTTCCAGAGTTCCGACGAGCGGGATCTATGCGGCCTCGGAGTGACGTTGCAGTGCACCGTCGACGAGGATTGGACATCCGTCCTCGTAGGGATCGATGAGACTTCGCCCGACGACGCGAACGTGCGTTGGCGGCGCCTGTTCGAAGGCGCTGACGTACTGCAGGCGGAGAGTCACCGCGGAACGTATTGGTGGCACCTGCCGGAGCCAATCGAAGGCTTTCCGACGGCGGTGCGGGTCGACTTCGCCGACATCGTGATCGGCCGCGAAGTCGACTTCACGGTCAGTGAGGAAACATGGGACGCGTGGCGTGTCAGTGTCAAAGGTCAGCGCGCCGAGTTTCATGATATTCGTGTCGCTCCGAACCGCCGTGCGCAGTTCGTCGCCCACTGGCTGAATCTCGATCGCGACGCTCTGATTACGATTCGCCAGGCGCACGGCAGCCCGAACGAACGAGGGGAGATTTTCTGTCTCACCGCGGAAGGTCTCCCGATCAACGTGCCGGTCGACTCACTCACCCTTGGCAACGTGAATCGCAGCCGGCTCGTCGAGTCGCCGCGCGATGCCATCGTGACGTATATCAACTTCAAGAACCGCGACACCTTCACGTTCCAACCGGAGGAGCACGAGGTTCCCGAGTCGCTGGCCACGCAGGGAATCGTGACCGGCGTCGTCTCTCGTGCGCCGCGGCGCGGTGAGGGGACGAGCCAGTACGAAGTGTGGTGGCTGACCAACGACTGCTCGGTCGCCGAAACGACGCTCAATCCGCCGTCGAACGTGCCCCTAGGAACGATTGCAGTGGCCTCATACGACGCAGGCCGGGCCGTCGTGACGCTCAAGCCGAGAATGATCAAAGCGGAAGGCCTCTGGAGCGCCGAGATCGCACGTTTCGGACTGAGTGTGGGGAAGTTCGACGGCGTGCGTTATGTCGGCACCACGATGTACGACGATCAGGAGTGCGGCGTCGTGGAGCGTTCGCCCGGTGAGTTGCTCATCCTGCCGAATGTTCCCGTTGCCCGCCCGCTGGCGCACTATGAGGGCACGCGTTTCGGCGGTGGATTCGCGGGACGGGAGCGCGTGGATGTCCACCTCTCGATCCGCCGCAACGCGCCGCAACCGCAACGGCCCATACATCGCGTCGTCATTCGCAGTGCTGATGAAATCGTATGGGGGCACACTTTCGAGGATGGCCAGAATCTATTCGTCTCCGACGCGCGGCTACGGTTGCGCGAATACGGTTCCGAGCGCTTCACGGTAAGGCGCATGTTCCGGCTGCAGCGCCGGCAGGTCGTCGAGCCGAAGCGTGTCGATCAGGACGCGATCAACCAGGCGGCGCTCGATGCCTACTTTCAGCGCCCGAACCTCACGTTGGAGGCTTCCGAGGCGACGGTAACGCACTCCCTTCTCGACAAGCTCCGTGTGCGTGGCGAGAACGGCCAGTGGACCTCGCGCGTGAGAATCGCCGAGCACCACGGCGCGAACGTCGTTTCGGCATCGTATCGCGGCGACGATGCGCGCTTGCAACTCTTCGTTAACGCGAAGCAGGAAGTCGTCGGCTCATACAGGAACGTTCCCGCGCTCGATCTCGCCGCGTTCGGACGTGAGATCGGCACACCATTCAATCGGCGCGAAACGCTGGTGAGGCCGTTGTACTACGCCGGAAAGGTCGAGGAGCGTGAGGGATGGCACCGGTTCGAGTGGGAATTCGGCCGGACGTTGGAGATTCCAGAAGAGCAGCTTCAATTCGACGACAAGCCGTTCCATACGATTCAGAACGTGATCTTTTTCGGCGACGCGCTCCGAGCGGTGACCATCAAGTCCGAAGGCACCGTCGCAACCGACGGCGCCGTCGCGGCCGAGGAAGAGTGGGACGAAGAAGATGCGGAGGCGCATCCACTGAAAGTGCCGCAGCTAGTGCTCGTGCTGCACGAGGTTTCGATCGAGTTTTCCGAGGCCCGCATCCTCTTTCTCCAGCGCAGAAATCATCAACTTGTGCATCTTCTCCGCCTGCAGCCGACCGTTGCGGACGATCGCGTGTCCTCGGTGGTCATCTCGTCCGTCGTCGGCATCAACGACCGAAGCATCGATTCCAGTCGCGACTTAGACCGCTCACGCGCGGTCCTCGACCCCGCCAGCCTGGCCATGCTCGTTGAGCGTTTTGAAAACGCGCGCGAAACGCAGCAGGCATGGGAGAGGCCGGTGGCGTACGGCAGGTTCGACGAACAAGAGTTCCGTCAAAGTCTCGGGCAGAACGTGCGTTTCAAGGTCGTCGCGCTGACCTTCGATCGCAGGAAACTGAATCGCTTACAGCCGGACGAGCTCCTTTTCCTGCGCGCCGGCCGCGGCGAACGTGTGCGGAACGACTATCTCCTCGAACTCGAGCCCGAGGAAGGATTGCATCCGTCCGACGTCGGGAGTGACGCGCAGAAGCTGAGAGTTCTGCGTCGCGCATTCTCGGTCCGTGAGGAAGTGCTACCACGCTTGATTCGCGGCAATCCGGCCGCGCTCGAGAATCAGCTTTTCCTTGTAAAGCTGCGCCTGGTCGACAGCCGCGTAACCGCGTCGCTCTGGTCGGGCATGCCGAAGCGCCGCATGGCGGTGCTGCGCTCGGTGCTTGAGCAGGTCAGCTTCGTCCTGGCGACAGTCATCGATGCCGACGATAGGGCGATCTCGATCGAGCTCTCGCCCGGCATCTTCATTACCATCGAACGGAGGGAGATCGAGATCGACGCGCAGACCAATGTGGCTTTAATCGAAGGAGCGGTGGTGCGGTTCGAGCGAGGCAAGGACGGCCGCACGATCATGCGCCCAGCCGCGTTCAGCGAGGAACGGTATCTTCCCGACGGTCCGTCGCGTCCCGCGGTCATCCTGCCGAAAAACAACCTCTTCGGCGACGCGCGTCTCGATTGGCAGGCGGGATTACGATCGTGGCTCGATGTTCGGTTTCCGATCGGCGGACTTCCAAACGTGCAGGCGCAGCCGGGATCACTCGATCGTACTGGTCAAGTCTGGGGACCGCCGTCAATGCGCGAATTCCGCACACTGATGTCCCACAACCATCCGAAGCTCGCCCTCGCCGGGCGCGACAAGGATGGCGTGGCACGCGTCACTCCGGCTGCGAAGGACGTCTATGTCGGCAAAGTGAGAATCCAGGGAGAGACGAAGCGACCAGTGTTCGTGCCGCTGCGCGATTCGGTTGAGTGGAAAGCGCCGCTCCGTTGGGAGTACTTATCGTTCGCCGACGAACCCGCGGCCACGCTCGCCGAGCGACTCTCTTCGCGCACGTGGCGCTATCACGACGACGAAACCTGCGTCTGGATCGGCCGCGAAAAGGTCGAGGTGAGTTCGCTGCCGGAGCATGACGGCACGACCGGGCCGCTCATGTTCGAGCACGACAGCTCCAATCTGCACCTGCGCTATCACGCGAAATCGCTCGTGCGCTACGGCTTTCCGATGCGCGAGCTGGTACACGCGCTCCCTGCGGACGGCAGTTCCGCAAGTTTCACCGTCGCCGCGGTGACCGACACCTCGTTGTGGACCGAGATCTCGCCCGGACGCGTCGCCGAACTGCCGTACGCGCAGATCGTGCATAACC
>DATKFO010000840.1:0-3191 GCA_035544355.1 Thermoanaerobaculia bacterium | reverse complement strand
CCGAGGATCGTCCGCACGAGATCCTCGGGCGCGTCTTCGAGCGGCTGATCGAGCGCTCCCTGCGCGAGCATCAGCGCCTGTTGATACGTCTGCAGATACGCGCGGCACGACGAGCAGCCGGAGAGATGCCGCTCGAACGTGCCGCGCGCCGCGTCATCGAGCTCGTCCGCGACGTAGGCGGCGATGAAGTCGATGAGCTGCCGGCAGGTGATGGTCATCCATTCGTGAGATGCCGGAACCGCGCAGAAGATTTCACGTACTCTCACCTGATGACGAAATCGCGCATCGCGTGGAGCTTCATGGCGTTCTTCGCATTGGCGATCGCGGGCTACGGCATCGCCTACGTGGTCATCGGCGATCGCATGTACTCGCCGCAGCTAATCGCGTCGTTTCGTGCGCGGCCGTGGGGCATCATCCCGCACGCGCTGTTCGGATCGACCGCGCTCATCTGCGGCGCGCTGCAGTTCAGTCGCGCCGTACTGCGACGCCGCCGCATTCATCGGATCATCGGATTGATCTACGTGATCGCATGTCTCATCGTCGGAACCGCCGGCACGTACATGGCCATCTATTCGTACGCCGGCCTTCCGACGCATCTCGGATTCGGAGCGCTCGGAATCCTCCTGCTGATCACCACCGTGACGGCATTCTTCGCGATCAAGCGCCGCGACATCGCCACGCATCGCGAGTGGATGATTCGCAGTTACGCGCTCATCTTCGCGGCCGTGACGCTGCGCGTCGAGCTGCCGATCCTCATCGCGCTGTTTCGCGATTTCGCGCCCGCGTACGTGATCGTGGCGTGGTCATGCTGGGTGCCGAATCTCCTGTTCGCGGAGATGCGCATTCGCGCGACGCGAAGTATGGAGGCGCCGTTCGTGGCGTCGCTGCAAGGCGCATGAGGAACGCCGGCGTCCCGCCGGCTGGCCCGAGAGCGTCTCGCTCTCGCGGCGGCGAGACGCCGCCGAGCCAGCCGCCGAGACGGCGGCGTTCCATCAACCCTCCTCCTCCGCCGCCCGCGCCTCCACTTCGAACGAGATTCGGCGATACGCCTCCCCTGGCGGGACGCGCGCGAGGCGCAGCCGCACGTACTCTCCGGCGTAGCGCCACAAGAACCGCAGGAGCCCGAGGCGCTCGACCTGGCGGACGTGGGCGAGCTCGTGGCGCAGCAGGCGATCCAGTTCATCCTGCGGGCGTGATGCGAACGATTTCGCGATGAAGATCGTGCGGCCGAGGGTGATGGCGGCGACGTTGCGCGCGAGAAACGGGCGCAGCCAGATCGGATAGCCGATGCGCACGCGCGCGCGGGAATCTCCTAGAATCGCCGCCATGCGCAGACTGTACCTCCTCGCACTCCTCACACTCCTCGCCATGCCCGCACTCGCGCAGCGCGACTGGAGCAAGGTCGAAGTGAAGGCCACGAAAGTCGCCGGCACGGTCTACATGCTCACCGGCGCCGGCGGGAACATCGGCGTGTGCGTCGGCGAAGACGGCGTCGTGATCGTCGACGATCAGTTCGCGCCGCTCGCGCCGAAGATCAAGGAGGCGCTGAAAGCGATCAGCGACAAGCCGCTGAAGTTCATCATCAACACGCACTACCACGGCGATCACACGGGCAGCAACGAGGTGTTCGGACGCGAGGCGCCGATCGTCGCGCAGGAGAACGTGCGCAAGCGGCTCAAGAGCGGCACGAAGTTCGGCACGCGCGAAACGCCGCCCGCGCCGAAAGATGCGCTGCCCGTCGTCACGTTCGAGAACAACGTCACGATCCACGTCAACGGTGAAGACATCCGCGCGGTGCATTTCCCCAACGGCCACACCGACGGCGACGCCGTCATCTACTTCCAGCAGTCGAACGTCGTGCACATGGGCGATGACTTCTTCAACGGCCTCTTCCCGATCATCGACATCGAGAACGGCGGCGGCGTGAAGGGAATGATCAGGAACGTCGACAAGGTGTTGACCACGTTGCCCGACGACGTGAAGGTCATTCCGGGACACGGCCCGCTCTCCGACAAGAACGGCCTGCGCCAGTTCGTCGAGATGCTGCGCGGCACCTCAACCGTGGTCGAGGCCGGCATCAAGGAAGGCAAGACGCTCGAGCGTTTGAAAGCGGAGAAAGTGCTCGAGCCGTGGAACGCGACGTGGGGCGCGGGCGGCGTGAAGACGGAGTCGTATCTCGAGACGCTATTCAACGATCTTTCGCGCAAGTAGAACGGAGTGGCAGAGTTGCAGAGGGAGCTACTCTGCAACTCTGTCACTCTGAAACTCTGCAACTCGTCGAAACACGAACAAATATCCGTTGTACGGCGTCCGTCCCCACAGCGGACGAATCTCCGCATCGAAGCCCGCGAACGCAGCGACGATCTCTTCGCGCGAGGGAAAGTTCAGGCGCTCCGCTTTCATCCATCGTGCGACGCGCGCCAAGCCATCGACGGCTGCGGTGAGCCGGTAGCGCCACGAGCCGTCGCGGATGCCTTGGCGGATCACGACGACATCCGCATGCGCCGCGTTCGCGAGAATCTTCTGCTGCGAGTCGCGATCGAAGTAGTGCAGCACGTCGAGCAGCACGACGTCGTGACCGGGCGGGAACGCATCGCGCGCGTCGCCAACGACAAATTCGAGGTCGTCATATCGAGAAGCGGCGCGCGCGACGTCGATCTTTCGCTGATCAAAATCGATGCCGACGATCGGCGCCGTGAATCCGTGCTCACGGAGAAAAAATGCGAGCAGCCCGATGCCGCAGCCGACATCGGCGAGCGGACGGTTGCGCTCGCGCAGCGCGGCGAGCACCGCGCTGTACGCGCGGTCGCTGCGCACTTTCCAACGAGCGTATCCCTGCAGCGAGCGCCGCGTGTAGAGATGCGCAAGACGCTCGGCGACTTCGCGGTCCACGCGCGCATGTTACGATCCGCCGCCTTCCGGTGAAACGCGAACGTCTCCTTCTCCTCGCACTCGGCGCAACTTCGCTGATCCTTCGCGCGCTCGCGTACTTCCGCTATCGCTTCGATGCGGACGAGCAGCAGCACCTGCACACGACGTGGGGCTGGACCGCGGGGCTCGTGCAGTACCGCGACTATTTCGACAATCACACGCCGCTCTTCCACCTCTCGACAGCACCGCTCCTCGCCCTCCTCGGCGAACGCAGCAACATCCTTCTCTGGATGCGCGCGCCGATGCTCGTGCTCTTCGCG
>DATKFO010000839.1:0-8347 GCA_035544355.1 Thermoanaerobaculia bacterium | reverse complement strand
CGTCGCAACGTGCTCGAGCATCTTTCCGAACGAAACGCAGTATTTCAGTGGAAATCTTCTGTTCGATAATGTTCTCACCGGTGATTGGGCGATCATCAATCCGAATCCGGTCACAGGCAATCTCGCGGCAGGATCGCCGCTCGTGCATATTCGCGCGATCCCGGAGGGCTCGCTCGCGGGCGAGCCGTTGCCGACGCCGCTGCGCCGTACGTTCTATGAGCTCTACACGCCGGAAGCGACACCGGCAATCGATCGCCGGCAACCCCTGCCCGCGAATTTCGCCGCGCGCTACATCGAAGGAGGCACTTCGGGGTTCTTCACGTCTTTCGTCATCTGGCGGCAGCCCGTCAAGCCGGCGCCGCCGTGCGGCCAATCCATCGACAACTTTTCGGATACGGCGGAAGTCATCCGCTTCGACGAGCGGGAGAACGTATTTATCCGGTTCACGCCCTTCTTCCGGTTCGAACGTTACCTGCCGGTCACATCGCGAAAACTATCGTTGAACGCAGGCGTTTTTCCGGCGCTCACCAGCGGCGACATCGGCGGCTGGATGTACATCAATGCGACGGAGCCCACGACGACGCCGCAAACGTGGGTCGTGACGGTGATGCAGTCCGAGGGGCGATATTCGGTGGCATTCGACGCCGTGGCCCTCGGCAACGGATGTTCTCCACGGCCGGCTGTTCCGGCGACGATCGGGCCTGCACAATGAAATACGCGCTCGCAGCATGCCTGCTCATCGCCGCGTTGCCTATGGGCGCACAGACGATTGGGAATGACAACTCCTGCGACATCTCCGTCGCGCCGGCGGCGACGCTGCTGCTGCCGTATTTCGAAGCCGATCTCGATGGAGACGTGTTTCACGCGATCAATACGGTCTTTGCGATCACGAACGTCTCACCGGTGACGCAAATCGCACGCGTCACGCTCTGGACCGACCTCGGATATCCCGTCGTCACGTTCAATCTCATTCTCACCGGCTACGACGTTCAGTCGATCAACCTCCGCGAGCTGCTCACGAAGGGAGTCATCGGAGCGCCACGCGGCTATTTCGCGGGCCCGTATGGATCGCGGTCGATTCGCAGAAATCCGAAGCACGGCGCCGATGACCGCGCCGATTGCTTCTTCCTTCCCACTTCGATTCCACAGAGCCTGCTGGCAGACGTTCGCGCTGCATTGACGGGGAACGATGGCCTATGCCGGCCCGAGGCAATCCGGGGCGAGCATTTGAACGCGATCGGCTATGCCACGATCGACGTCGTGGCAACGTGCGCGAATCGTTTTCCCAACGAGGCGGCCTATTACACGACGGACCTGCTGTTCGACAACGTACTGATTGGCGACTGGACGATCGTCAACCCGAATCCGGCGCTGGGCAATTATGCCGGCGGCTCGCCGCTCGTGCACATCCGCGCAATCCCCGAGGGATTTCTGGCAGGCGACCCCGCCTGGACGAACCTGCCACACACGTTTTATGAGTCGTTCACGCCGGCCAATACGCCGCACATCGATCGCCGCCAGCCGTTGCCGTCGACGTTCGCTGCGCGGTATATCGAAGGAGGCATTAGCGGGTTCGTCACCGACTTCTTCGTCTGGCGCCAGAGTCCGACAGGTGGCGCGGTATGCGACGCCTACTATTTCGACCCGCTCCAGGTTGACGAGGTCGTCAAATTCGACGAGAGAGAGAATCCGTTCATCATCCGTAAAGGCAACAACTTTCCAGGACCGGAACCGCATGTCCGTCTGCCTCTCACCTCCCGAACGAAGTCGTGGTGGACAGGCTATCCCCAGGTGAACACTGGCGACATCGGAGGCTGGATGTACTTCAATCTCGCGAGCCCGAAGATGACGCAGGCATGGGTGGTGTCGCTGTTTCATGCGGAGGGGCGGTATGCGTTCGCGACGGACGCCGCGGCGCTCGGGAACGGCTGCTCGCCGCCAGTGCAGGAGCGCGCGACGATCGGCCCCGCTGGGAATGGCACACCATGAAGGTTTTCGTTGCGTTGCTCCTGTTCGCCGCGCCGTCATTTGCACAGACGATTGGGAATGACAACTCCTGCGACATCTCCGTCGCGCCGGCGGCGACGCTGCTGCTGCCGTACTTCGAGGCGGATGTGTACCAAGGGGCCGAGCGAGCGCAGGACACGATCGTTACCGTCACGAACGTTTCACCGGTGACGCAGATCGCACACGTGACGATCTGGACGAACCTTGCGTATCCGCTGTACGCGTTCGATCTCATCCTCACCGGCTATGACGTTCAGGCGATCAGCATGCGAGACCTGCTGACGTCGGGCAGGATCGCCGGCGGCGTCCCGCGCGGATATTTTCGCGCGCCGATCGGTTCGCGGTCATTTGGTAACCCGAAGCACAATGCCGGCGTGGTGTCAGGTTGTCTCGAGCTGCCATCGACGATCCCTCCCGAGATCGTGGCGGCCGTGCAAAGGGCGTTGACGTTGGGAACGCTCGGCGATTGCGATCAGGTTGGGACGACGCACACGAATGCGATCGGCTATGTGACGATCGATGTCGTGAACAAATGCGCGAGCGCCTTTCCGACGGAACCCTCGTATTACCAGGAAGATCTTCTCTTCGACAACGTGCTGATCGGTGATTATGCATTCATTGCGCCGAATCCGATCACAGGCAATTACGCGGTGGGGTCGCCGCTCGTGCACATTCGCGCGATCCCGGAAGGCTCGCTTGCCGGCGAGCCGTTGCCGACACCGCTGCGGCGGACGTTCTATGAGGTCTATACGCCTGCGTCGACGCCGCACATCGATCGCCGGCAACCACTGCCTGCCGCCTTCGCCGCCCGCTACATCGAAGGCGGGCTTTCCGGATTCCTAACAGGGTTCGTCGTCTGGCGTCAGGGGATCGTGCCGCCTGGTTCTCCTTGCGCCGAGTACAGCAGGAATCAGCAAGACATCCGCGAGGTCATCAGGTTCGATGAGCGCGAGAACGCGTTCATCAAGACGGAGCCCGGCGGTTTTACCATCCCCCCGAAGGACCCCGGGCCGCCGGCTACAATCAGAATCAGGACTGAAAACACGAGCATCTTTCCGGCGTTGACCAGCGGTGACGTTGGCGGCTGGATGTATCTCAACCTCACGAGCCCGACTACGACGCAAACGCAGGGCTGGGTCGTCTCGACGATGACGGCGGAGGGGCGCTTCGCGACCGCATTCGATGCGGCGCCCCTCGGGAATGGATGCTCATCGCCACCAGCAGTGCCCGCGGTCATCGGTCCTATGCCGTAACGGCATAGCGTGGGACGGATGCCGAGCTGCCGTCGCTCGAGCTGCTCGACCTTCACAACAACCGCTTCGCGGGTGCTACGTGCTCTCGTAGGGGCGGCCTGCGGCCGCCCGAACTCCCGTCGTCGCGGATTCACGAGGATTCGGCCGCAGGCCCGCCCCTACACGGGAGGCTGCTTTCGCATCTCCCAGAGCAGGTGGCTGAGATACGACCTGCGCGATTCGCCCGTGGTCACGATCAGCAATTTCGTGATCTTCAGCTCCAGCGCGTCGGTGTACAGCAGGATCAGCATCTCGCGGATGAAGGTCGTGCTGAGCGTGATGTCGTTGTCGGTGCCGACGCCGAGGCGCAGGCCTTTCTTTTCCCACCACGAGAACGGATGGTCTTTGTAATCGGCGAGCGCGCCGGTGAGTCGCTTGTTCGAGGACGGCAGCGACACGAGCGTCAGGCGCTTGTCGATCATGCGATTGAGCACGTCGTGCTGATATGTCTCCAGCTCGCGCGCGTGATGGAACTTCGTTTTGATTGCGAGCGTGGTCTCGGCATCGGAGAGCGATTCGCCGCGCAGGAGTTTGTCGCGCAGCTCTTCCTTGCCGCTCCAATCCATGTCGCCGAGCTCCTCGGCAATGTGTGCGTCGCGCCGGCCGCGCAGCGCGCGCTGCAGCAGGCTGTGGAAGTAGAAATTCGGATTGATGCCGAGGGAGAGACCGTGCTCGATCGCGTCGACGTGCCAGATGTTCATCGCGTTGTCGACCGCCTGAATCCCGTGGCGCAGCGTGTTCCACGTCTCGCCGTGATGGCTGCGCGTGCGGAAGCCGTACGCCTGCAGTTTGCGCATGCCGACGCGCATCTCCTGGAAGTGCGTCTTGCGATAGAAGCCGCGCTCGTTGCCGACCGTGTCGACTTCCGTGACGACGTCGCGCAGCTCCGGATGGTGCTTCAGCAGCTCGATGATCTGGCGCACCTGATCGTCGAACTGCGCGCGCTTCGATGGATAGCGCGACGGATCGTAGAAGCTCGCTTCCTTGCGAAAGCTCGGCGACAGCACGAAACGAAATGCGGGGACTTCGCGCTGAAACGCGCGGAAGCCTTCGTACAAACCGAGGACGACGTCTTCGGGTGTGAGCTCTGCGATGCCGGGGATTTGCTCGGACGGATCAGTCGTCTCGCGAAACAGCGTGAACTTCAAACGAATGGCTCCGACGTTCGCGGTGCGATAGAGACGCTTCGCCATGTGATACGCGGCATCGCGATGCGCCTCGCGCGACGTGAGCACGAGCTTCGCGAGGTAGAGAATCTTCAGATAGCGATCGAAGGCCTCGTTCTCGCGGAGTCGAATCAGGCAGTCGACGTCTTTCTCGCTGCGAATCGGCAGACAGCCGTCGCCGTAGACCGCGCGAATCTTCGATGCGTACAACTCACGATGCGGACCTTCGAGCAGCGGCGCGAGCCGCGGATAGATGAATTCGGCATCGAGCGAGCCGGTGAGATGGGTGTGCTCGTCGTGAAAGGGAAGCGGAAACGCGCGAAAGAACGCGGCCAGCGCCTGCGAGAACGGATGCTCGAGCAGCGTCTCGATCTGCGTTTGATCGAGACGAAAGCGCCCGAGGAGCTGGTGAAAGTCGCGGAGCGTATGCGCGAGCTCGGGGTCGGCATCGAGACGCGGCGATTGCATCGCGAGCACGAGCGTGTCTTCGAGTGAAAGGCCGCTCGTTTCACTGATGAGCTGGGTGAGGAACTTTGTGAGCCGGTTGTGCATTGTTAACGAAGCGATCACAGAGCACCGATCACACTTTCACAAATCGTGACCCTCGGCACGGCGTTCCATGCCGCGTGACACAATACTTCGATACCGGAGGGTTGAATGCCCAAGTCCGTCACCTTCGCATTTGTTGTTCTGCTCGCCATCGCGCAGCCGTCGCAGGCGCAAAATTGCACGGGAAAGATCACCGGCTTCACCGGTACGACCACGACGACGCAATACACGCTGAAGTGGGATGGTGTCGTTGGCGCAGGGATCGTCTACGAGATTCTGCGCGAGACCGGGCAGAGCTACTGCACGCTGCCGAATCAATTTTCGGTCATCGCGACTACGCAATCGAACACGTTCACGGGCAACAAAGAAATCGGGAACGTCGCCTACGGTCTCTTCGTGCGCACGCAAGGGTCGCCGTGTTCGGCAACCGAATTCACGCTCGTCACCGATTCCTTCCAAACGCCTCCGCCGAAACCGGTGATCTCGAGCGCGACTGCCGGCCCGTCGCTCGCCACGCTCAACTTCTCCTATTCCGATGCGCGAACGTTCTCCATCGAGATCCAGCGCGCGTTCCCGGGCGGTACGTTCTCGAGGATCGCGTCGCTCTCGCCGTGCAATCCCGATCCGAAAACGTACATCGACTACGGCCCCAGCGGCAACGCGCAGACCGGCGGCAAACTCCCGCCGGGAACGTATCAATATCGATTGCTCGTCGGGAACGACGGCAACAACAACGGATTGAACGGCATCTTCTCCGATCAAGTGCCTGTCACGATCGGCGTGGCTCCCACGATCTCGAACTTCTTCGCGTCGCCGCCGACGATTCGACTCGGGCGAGGGTCGACGCTGACGTTCGCAACGCGCAACGCGACCTCCGTCTCGATCGTTCCCGGCGCGGGCGAGTTTCCGCTCTCCGGCTCTGTGTCTGTCACGCCGTCGAAGACCACGACGTACACGCTCACCGCATCGAACGGCTCGCTGACGACGACTGCCACGACGACCGTTACCGTCATCACCGATCCGATCATCGCCATCAGCGCGTTCCCGTCGGCGCTCGTGCAAACGACCGGCAGCGGCGGCGCGATCACGTCGTACATCCTCACGAACGCGGGCGGCGGCGCGACGACGCTGCAGCTCGGACAGAGCGGACAATTCTTTACGCAGAGCCCGAGCGTCTTCACGCTCGCGCCGGGCCAGAGTCAAACCATCACCATCACCGGCCTCGCGCAACAACAGAGCAACGTGTTCGAAGGTGCGTCGGTTCCGAGCGGCGCGGGCGTGCCGAACGGGATGCGCATTCCGATCAAGCTGCTCTCCGTGGCGCGTCCGACCGATACCGTGATCGCGAAATCCTCCGTCGCGCGCGTCGACGTGTTCGGTCCCACCGGCGCATCGCCGGGCGGCACCGTCACGTTCAACAACAGCGGACGCGCAGCGCTCAGCGGCGTGCTCATCTCGAACGTGCCGTGGCTGATTCCGCAAGGCGGCCTCGTCACGATTCCGGCGGGCGGATCCTCGACGTTCACATTCACGATCGATCGCTCGAAGCGCCTCGAGTCGAACACGTTCGGCTCCGCGCAGGGCAACATCCATCTCGTCTATCCCACCGCAATTCCGTCCGGGAAGATGGCCGTCAATGCGGATCCGCTTCCGTCCGTCAGCATCGTCTCCGTCGTCGACACGACGACGAGTCCCGTGACGAACGGCGCGCCGCCCGCGCTCGGGCCGGGTGAGATCGCGCTCTTCATTCCGGGCGTCGGACACATCACCGGCAGCGTCGGCGTGTTCATCTCCGACGTGTCGATTCTCAACTTGATCAACGGCGGCTCCGTCAACGATCTCAAGTTGTTCTATACGCCGGTCGGCGGAACGACGTCTGCGTCCAAGACGACGACGGTGCCGCCGGTGGCAGGCAGCACGAGCGTCGCACTCGCCGACGTCGTCAGCACGACGTTCGGCAACGAAGCGCAGGTCGGCAGTCTGCAAGTTCGCTCCTCGTTCGCGGATCGCCTCTCCGTCGCGACGAACATCTTCAACAAGAGCAATCCCGCGGGCACGTACGGCACCGCGATTCCGACGTTCCGCTCCGATCGTGCGGTGCCGCCGGGCGAAAAGCTCGTGCTGTCGGGACTCAAGCGCGACGCGACGACGCACACGAATCTCTTCTTCCAGGAGACCGCAGGCGTCGGCACCACCGTCGATACGGAGTTCCTCGACGTCAACGGCAGCACGCTCGGCACGCGCACCGACACCGTCGGCGCGTTCCAACTGCTGCAGGTCAATAGTGTCGTACCGACCGGCGCGGTCGCCGCGATCATGACGAACACCGGCACGGGGCGATTCCTGTCGTACGCGACGCCGGTCGATGAAGCGAGCGGCGACAACTGGAGCGTCGCCGACTGGAGCCGGCTCAACGGCTATTCACCGAGCGATCCGCAGGTGATTCCGGTCGCGGGCGTCGTGCACGGCGCGAACAACACATTCTTCCGCACGGATATCGCCATCACGAACACGACGGGATCGCAGGCGAGCGCGCTGCTGACCTACCTTCCGCGCGGCGGAACCGCCGTCACCCAAACAATCTCCCTCGGCGCGAAGCAGTCGACCGTCGTTGCCGACGTCATCGGAACTCTGTTCGGCGTCACGACCGATGGCATCGGCTACCTCTATCTCGCGCCGACCACCGGCGGCTTCGTCGTCACGAGCCGCACGTACACGACCGGCAGCAGCAATCCCGCGAGCTTCGGCACTGGCGTACCGACACTCTCACAAGCGGCATCGCTGAAGCTCGGCGAGATCCGCTCGATCGCATCGCTGGAAGACTCGAAGCTCTCGACGATCATCGCGGCAACGCCCGCGACGTTCCGCACGAACTTCGGCCTGCTCGAAACGAACGGCCACCCCGCAACCGTCCGCGCAACGCTGCGCTTCTCGTATCCCGCCGGCGAAAAAATCGTCGCAGTCGGTGAGGCGTCGAAGGACTACTTGCTCGCAGCAACGCAATTCCTGCAGATCAACGGCATCGCCACCGACATCCTCGGCGCCGCCAGAAACGACCTCGACGATCTCCACGGGATGCAGATTGATTTCATGGTCATCTCAGGGGACGGCGCGGTGGCTGTCTACACCTCGTCGATTGACAACGGGACCGGGGATGCGATTTTGAAGACGGAATAGAATTGTGTGAACGTAGCCCCGGGTGTGAACCCGGGGAATGTCACGCAGCGGCTGCCGAGATTACCAAGCCCGCCGGGTTCATCGGCGGGCGACACGCGCAGCGCAACGAACGCAGAGTGTCGCCCGCTGATGAAGCTCGCGGGCTTTGCAATCCTG
>DATKFO010000838.1:0-5577 GCA_035544355.1 Thermoanaerobaculia bacterium | reverse complement strand
GACGGCGATGATCTCGCCCTCTTCGGCGCTGAGGAGCAGCGCCTTTCCGGCGACGCGTTGTTTCTCGTTCCGTTCGACGAAGAAAGAAACGAGCACGTTCGCGTCCACGACGACGTGACGCGTCAGACTCGGCCTCTGCGTTTGCGGGCTTCGGCGATCTCAGCGACGACGTCGCCGGAACTGTTCTTGATGAAGCCCTCGAAGTCGAGCAACGATGGCCGTTCGGTGGTGATGGCGACTCGGCCACCGCGGACCTCCCACGAGAGCTTGTCGCCGGGCTCCAGCGCGAGCGCATCGCGCACTTCTTTCGGCACGGTTGTCTGGCCTTTGGTGGTGAGCGTCGAGATAGGCATACGAGATTCGTCCTTACCATAGTCTAGCAGAGTAAGGCGCGCGATCAGGCTTGTCTGCCGGCTCCGGCAACTGGTAACCGGCAACGCTTCTTCTCATCTCCGGCGCTTCTACGATGCGAATCGAATCCGTCGGATTCTCCACCGCGTTTGCGATCGCTTGCACGACCTTCGCGAGCTTCACTGGATAGAGGCGCTGCGCGGTGTCGCGCGATGACGGGATCGCGCTCCATAACCAATACAGCGGCAGGATCGCGTAGGGCCAGTAGTGACTAGGTCCGAGGACGTACCAGGGGCGGATGAATGTGGAGGGAATTCCGCTTTCGCGCAGCAGACGCTCCCCTTCTTCACGCACTTCGACGTAAGGCTTCATCACCGGCGCCGGATGCGCGACCGACAGATAGATGAAGTGGCGGATCGAGGCGCCACTGGCCGCTTTGACCGACTCGCGAATGGAGACGAGGTCAATCGAGCGGAACTCCTGCGCTTTCGCGGGCGATGGATGCGCGACGCCGACGAGTTGAATGAACGTGTCGCTCGGCGCTACGTCCGCAGCGAACGTCGACGCATCGAGCGCGTTGCCATGCACCGGAAGGACGTTCGGTGCGAGCTTGCGCTCCGAGCCTTCACGCACCAACGCGCGGACGACGTGCCCGCGCCCGAGAAGCTCAGGGATCAAATGCCGGCCGATGTATCCGGTTCCGCCGGTGATGAAGATGTTCACGATCTCGGACTACGCTGCGCGAGGGGCAGCGGATTCGTGATCGTTACCCGTTGCCCGATGCCCGTTACCCGGAACTGACTCCGGGCAACGGAGAGACGGGCAACGGGCAACGCACCATCTCACCACGCGATCCCGTAATCCTCCCCGTGATTCGAGCTCCCGCCCCACATCGTGCTGTGCGCGGTGTCGAACCAGATCGCGTTGATCGGTCCCGACGTGCGCGCGCCGAAGGTTTGGTCGTAGCCCATCCTCCGCAGATCGTTGCGAACCCATGGCGGCGTCGCGTCCTGCAGCAGGATTTTTCCCGGCTCGATCTCGTGCGCACCGAAGGAGCTCTTCATCTGGAAGCTGTTGAAGTTCGCGGCTTCCGTCGCTTCCTGCGGCGTCATTCCGAACTCGACGACATTGAGGAAGAACTGCAGGAGGTTTTGATCTTGCGAGTCGCCACCTTGCACCGCGAATGCGAGAAACGGCTTGCCGTCTTTCATCGCCAGCGTCGGCGTGAGCGTCACGCGCGGATGCTTGCCCGGCTCGATGACGTTGAACGGATTCTCCGCCGCGTCGGTGACGAAGCTCTGCGCGCGCTGGCTCAATCCCACTCCCGTTTTTCCCGCGATCACCGCCGGCACCCAGCCCCCGCTCGGCGTGACGGAGACGACCCATCCTTCTTCGTCCGCGGCTTCGATCGACGTCGTGCCCGCGTAAAACGATTCGAGAAAATTCGGCGACACGGCCGACGCCATCGTCGCGGGTGGGTGATATGGATTCTTTTCGCCCTGGAACGGATACGGATCGCCTGGCCCCTGCTTCGGATCGTTGCGATCGAGATTGATCAGCTTCGCGCGCTCGCGTGCGTAGTCTTTCGAAAGCAATCCCGCGATCGGCTCCGCGGGCGGAGTGTACGTATCGCCGTAGTAGAAATCGCGATCGGCGAACGCGAGGCTCATCGCCTGATACACAGTATTGATGTAGCGCGCGCTGTTGTAGCCCATCGCGCGCAGATCGAAATTCTCGAGGATGTTCAGCGCCTGCAGCATCGCCGGCCCCTGCGTCCACACCGTGAGCTTGTAGACGTCGATGCCTTTGTAGCTCGTCTTCACCGGCTCTTCGATGTGCACGCGCCAGTTCGCGAGATCGTTCGTCGTAATGAGCCCACCCTGCTCCTGCGTGCCGCGCGCGATCTCCTGCGCGATGTCGCCTTTGTAGAAACGGTCGTACGCCGCGTAGATCGCTTCCTTGCGCGATTTCTTTTTCTTCAGCGCCTGCTGTTCCGCTTCGACGAGCTTGCGCAGCGTCGCGGCGAGATCGGCTTGCCGGAAAATCTCGCCGGGCTCCGGACTCTCGCGCTTCGTTCCAACCACAGGCGCCGCAGCCGGACGATCCTGCGCGGGCATCGCGCTTCCTTCGGTGGTTGTCTGCGGCCCGGGCGCCGATTCATCGCGGAGATGCGTGAGCATCACCGAGCGCGCGTACGGCCACTTCTTCAACTCTTTCTTCTGCCGCTCGATCGTGTTCGTGAGCTCGGCCTCGATCGCGTAGCCGTCCGCCATCTGAATCGCGGGATCGAGCACATCCTTCAACGACATCGTTCCGTACTCGGCGAGCATCGTCATCAGACCGCCGGGCGTGCCGGGAGTCACCGCGGCGAGCGGTCCGTACTCGGGCGGGTATTTGAATCCTTTCGATTTGTAGAAATCCGCGGTCGCGCCGGATGGAGCTACGCCGAGGGCGTTGATACCGATGACCTTTTTTGTGTGGGGATGGTAGATGAGCGCTTGCGTTTCGCCGCCCCAGCTGAGCGTGTCCCACATCGTGCAGGCCGCGGCGAGCATCGCCGCCGCGGCATCCACCGCGTTGCCGCCTTTCTGAAACATCATCGAGCCCGCGGTGGCCGCGAGCGGCTTGCCGGTGATCGCCATCCAATGACGTCCATGCAGTGGCGGCTTCTGCGTGCGTTGTGCGGCGAGCGGGACCGCAAGGAACAAAACCAACGCGGTGATGCATCTGCGCATGAATCTTCTCCTGGCCCACGGGTTGCTGAATTGGCTTCCGTGTGGCGTCGCAACGGTTCGGCGGCTGGAAAGAGTACAACGAAGCGCAACGCACGCATCCGACGCAGCGACGGGCTGATGCGCGCAACGATCTTTCTGCTGCTGGTGCTCCTCGCAATCGACGCGACTGCCGCGCTGCCGGTCACGCTCTACGTTTCGCTCGGCGAGAAAATCATGGAGGCGCATCAAGGCGAGGCAGTCGTCGGGACGTACGTGATCTCGCCGGGACTTCCGAAGCATCCGACGCCGAAGGGCGACTTCCTCATCCGCCGCCTCGTTTGGAATCCGCGATGGGTTCCGCCGGACGAAACGTGGGCGAAGGGGAAGTCAGCGAGGGAGCCGGGCGATCCGAAGAATCCGATGAAGGTCGTGAAGATCTTTTTCCAGGAACCCGACTACTACATTCACGGCACCGCCGACGAGCATCTCCTCGGCGACCCCGCATCGCACGGCTGCATTCGCGTCAGCGCGAACGATGCATACATGCTCGCGCGGATGATCATGACAAGCGGCGGGGTGCAGAAATCGGAGTCGTGGTATCAAAGCGTGATCAACGGGCGCCGCTCGACGACCGTGCGATTGCTGCGGCCGGTGCGCATCAAAATCGGAGGTTGAATGAAACGGTCCCTGCTCGCCCTCGCGATCTTCACGATCGCGTGCCGCAACGAAGCGGCGGCGCCCGCTTCGAAGTTTCAACCGCGTCATTACGACATTCGCCTCGATCAACTCCCGAAGCCGTTTCACACGGAGAGCGCCGGCAATCCACCGCGCGTCGCCGATCGTCCGAACGACACGTTCCTCGCCGCGCCGCCGGGATTTCGCGTCGAGGTGTGGGCCGGCGACATCGAGAACCCGCGCAACATGATCCTCGCGCCGAACGGCGATGTATTCGTCGCGCAGCAAAGCGCGAATCGCATCGCCGTCTTTCGCGGCGGCAAACGCTACGTCTTCACCGACGACGTCGACGAACCGTACGGACTCGCGTTTCGCGACGGCTATCTCTACATCGGCTGCGCGGCGCAAATCGTGCGATTCAAATACGCGCCGGGCCAGCTCGCAGCGAAAGGAAACGGACAGCGAGTCTTCACGCTGCCCGGCGGCGGACATCGCACGCGCAACATCGTCTTCAGCCGCGACGGCTCGAAGCTCTTCGTCGCCGTCGGCTCCGGGTCGAACGTCGACGACGAGACGGACGAACCGTTGCGCGCGGCGATCACGGCGATGAATCCCGACGGCCGCGACGCGCACACCTTCGCGTCGGGACTGCGCAATCCCGTCGGACTCGCGTGGAACCCCACGACCGGCGCGCTGTGGACCGCCGTCAACGAACGCGACGGACTCGGCGACGATCTCGTGCCCGACTACATCACCGACGTCAAAGCCGGCGCGTTCTACGGCTGGCCGTTCTCGTACATGGGACGCAACATCGATCCGCGGCGCAAAGGCGAACATCCGGAACTCGTCGCGAAAGCGATTCCGCCCGCCGTGCCGATCCAGTCGCACTCCGCATCCCTCGGCATCGCCTTCTACGACGGCACCATGTTCCCCGAGCGCTATCGCGGCGGCGCCTTCGTCGCGCTGCACGGCTCCTGGAATCGCACCAATCGCACCGGCTACAAAATCATCCACGTGCCATTCAAGAACGGCAAACCGACCGGCGGCTACGACGACTTCATCACCGGCTGGTCGCCCGATCCCAGCTCGCGCAGCGTGTGGGGACGCCCGGGATGCGTGCTCGTCCTCCGCGACGGCTCGCTGCTCGTCGGCGACGACGATGGGAATGTGATCTGGAGAATCAGTTACCAGTAAGGCGTTGTCAGTTGCCGGTTGCCGGTTGCCAGAGGAACGAAGAACCGCGCCGTCCACGTCATGCCTCTGGCAACCGGCAACTGACAACTGGCAACCCCGTCTCCGGGCCGCTTCTTGCAAGATCACTCTTCATGACTCGCAAAGTGGAAGAGAAGAAGAACGAAGGCGGACGCATCCGTCGCGTGGCTTCGAAAATCGTGAGCACGTTTCGCCGCAAGCCGAAAGAAGCACTCGCAGCGCCACCCGTCGAACAGCAACCTCGTGTAGAGCCGCCGCCGCGCCGGCGCGAACAACCTCGCGCCGCGAAACGCGTGACGCGCACCTCGGACATCGGAACGGATGTCCTGAGCCGCACCTACACGCCGGCGCTCACCAGTGCGAAGACGTCGTTTCGCAGTGACGGCTCGGCTCACGAGCGCGATCAGGAGCTCGTGCCGGACGATCGCAACAGGCGCTGGAACGATGAGGATCGCTTCACGAACAAATCAGGAGACCCGCGCATCGGCACGCACGGACGCACGTACGAGCCGGGCGAAATCGACGATCGCGAAGGGAGGACGCAGCGATGAACGACACACCCCTCGGCGGCAGTGATCTCAGCGGAACACCATCCGACGTTTGTCCGCACTGCGGTCAATCGACG
>DATKFO010000837.1:0-3908 GCA_035544355.1 Thermoanaerobaculia bacterium | reverse complement strand
GAGTGAAATTGAGAATTGAGGAATGTGAAGGCTGTGTGGCACAGACACTCTTGTCTGTGCATTTTCAGCAGATGGCAACAGCACAGACAAGAGTGTCTGTGCCACCTTCATATTTTTCAATTTTCAATTTCGACTCACCAGCTTGTATCCAAACCCGCGCACCGTCAGCAGCCGCTCCGGCTCGTCGGGATTGCGCTCGATCTTCTGGCGCACGCGGCGCACGTAGACGGCGAGGATCTTGTCGGACTCGACGTCTTCGTCGCTCCAGAGCTGCTCGACGAGATAGTCGCGGCTCACTGCTTTCTCCGCGCGCGCGGCGAGGAGCAGCATCAGGCGAAATTCTTTTTGCGTGAGACCGACCGCGGTGCCGGCGACGATCACGTCCTGAATCGATGGATCGACGACGAGATCGCCGACGACGACGCTCGCGGTTCCGTCGTCGCTGCTGAATTCGCGCGCGCGGCGCAGTTGTGCGCGCACGCGTGCGACGACTTCGCGCGGCTCGAACGGCTTGATGATGTAGTCGTCCGCACCCGCTTCGAGTCCGGTCACGCGATCGCTGAGCTCGTGCTTCGTGCTGAGAATGATGATCGGCATGCGGTGCCGCTTGCGGATCGCGCGGCAGACGTCGAAGCCATGGCCGTCGGGCAGCATCAGGTCGAGGAGCACCAGATCGTACGCGCGGCGATTCGCTTCGCCGATCGCTTCGCGGACGGTGCCGACCGCGGCGATCGCGAATCCTTCCGCTTCGAGGTAATGCTGCAGCATGCGCCGCGTGAGCATTTCGTCCTCGACGATGAGGATCGTGTCAGGCATTGCTGACGGAAGAATATCGAGCTGGAGTCAGGTCACAAAGTGCGCCGCGTCACGCTGTCGTCGCGTGCGACTCCTCCGCGATTTCTTCGCGCTTCATCGTAACGCGACCGCGGAACCATGCGCCATCCTCCACTCGGATCGACGAACAGGCCACGTCACCGGTCACACGCGCCGTTTCTTCGAGCGCGAGCTTCTCGGCGGAGATGTCGCCGCCGATCTCCCCCGCGACGACGAGCTCACGCGCGCGCACGTCGCCGTCGACGCGACCCGTCGCGCCGATGGAGAGCGGCGCGATCGCATCGATGTCGCCGCGAAACACGCCGTCGATCCGCAGCGGATCGTTCACGGTGAGCGTGCCTTCGACGACGATGCCGCGGCCGAGGATGCTCACGCGCTCCGGTTCGGGCGCGGGTTGCGTGTGCGTGCGCTTCACTTCCGGCTTCGCTGTACGCATACGCCAGACGATTGCCCACACGAAGAGCGCAAGTAATGCGAGGGACCCCAGGACGATGACCGACATTGCTGGCACGAGTATAGCCCCGTGCGTCAGCGCGGGGCCACTCGGGACGCGGTGACAATGTTGCAAAGCCCGCCGGCTTTTTCGGCGGGCGACACGCGCAGCGATTTCAGCACAAAGTGTCGCCCGCTGATGAACCCAGCGGGCTTTGCACTCCTGGCCACCGCAGCGCGGCATTCCCCGGGCTTACGCACCGGGGCTACGTTTCATAAAAACCCACGCGACCAACAAAACGATCACGAGCAGCCCGAGCATCGAATGCATCGCCGTCGACGCGAGGCGCATCGCCGCGCGGAGGATGAATCCTGCGAAGAGGATCGCGATCGCCGCCGCAATCAACAGCTTGATCGTCGTTTCGGTGCGCACGATGTGCGACTCTATCCGAATGCAGATCACGAAAGACGATCTCGATGCGGCCGCCGCACAGGGAATTCTCTCCGCCGAACAATCCGACGCGCTCTGGAACGCGCTCTCGCAGCGCACCGCGGGCCGCGCGAAGTTCGACGCCGCACACGTCGCCTGGTATTTCGGCGCGTTCGTCATCCTCGGCGCGATGGGATGGTTCATGACCGAGGGATGGGATTCGTTGGGTGGTGGCGGGATTGCGGCGATTGCGGCGATCTACGCGATCCTCTTCACGATCGGAGGCCACTACGCGTGGGACAAATATCAGCTGCGCGTGCCCGGCGGATTGCTCTTCACCATCGCGGTGTGGATGACGCCGATCGTCATCTACGGCATCGAGCGCGTCACCGGCATGTGGCCCGCCGGCGATCCCGGCTCGTATCGCGACTATCACATCTGGGTGCGCGGCAGTTGGATCCTGATGGAGCTCGGCACCATCGTCGCCGGCGTGATCGCGCTGCGATTGCGGCGATTTCCGTTCCTCACGTTCCCGATCGCATTCGCGCTCTGGTACATGTCGATGGATCTCACGCCGCTCATCGCGGGCGCGACGGAATTCACGTGGGACGAGCGCGCGTGGGTGTCGGTTGGATTCGGCGCGATCGTGATCGTCGTCGCGTGGCTCGTCGATCGCCGCGATCACGACTACGCGTTCTGGTGCTACTTCTTCGGACTGCTCGCGTTCTGGGGCGGACTCACGAGCCTCAACGGCGACAACGAGTGGGCGAAGTTCACGTACTTCGCCATCAACGTCGCATTGATCGCGCTGTCGCTGTATCTGAAGCGCCGCGTGTTCCTCGTGTTCGGCGCGCTCGGATCGTTCCTCTACCTCGGCCATCTCGCATGGACCGTGTTCCGCGACTCGATCCTCTTCCCGTTCGTGCTGACGCTCGGCGGACTCGGCATCATCGCCATCGGCATGCTGATCTTGCGGCGACAAACACCCGTGAAAGCACCGTGAGTCATGGCGTTTCTGCTTTACGTCGCGACGGCGATTGCGCTGCTCGGGCTCGCGCATCGATTCGTGCGACCGGTCTCGCGCGCGGCGATGCTCGTGCTGCTCGTGCTTCCGCTGTTTCTCACCGGACACGCGCTGCTCACCAACGGCGTCCTCGGGCCGATCGATCATCCGTATCAATCGGAGCCGCTGCTCGCGTTGAAGACGCAGCACGGCATCGACATCGGACGGCCGCACAACATCGTCGTCACCGACATCTACACGCAGATGATGCCGTGGCGCCGCGCAGTGCAGCTGTCGCTCGCGCGCGGTGAGTGGCCGCTGTGGAATCCGTGGATTCTCTGCGGGCATCTGCTCGCGGGCGCGGCGCAACCGGCGGTGTACAGCCCGTTCACGCTGATCGCGTGTCTGCTGCCGGCAGCGCAGAGCTTCGCGTACACGGCGGCGATCGCGTTCTTCCTCGCGGGACTCTCCGCGTTCGTGTTCGCGCGCGAGCTCGATTGCGTTGAAGGCGCCGCGCTGCTCGGCGCCGCGGGTTGGATGTTCTCGACGAGTCTCGTGCTCTACATCCTCTGGCCGCTCGCGTTCGCGTGGACGCTCTTCCCGTTCGTGCTCGCGGCCGCGCGCCGCGTCGTGCATCAACCGGGCGTCGCGTCGGGCGCGATCCTGATGTGCGCGCTGACGCTGATGCTGCTCTCCGGACACCCGGAGACCGTCCTTCACGCCGTCATCCTGGGCAGTCTCTACGCGGCGTTCGAGATGATTCGCGCGCGGATTCGTCCCGCGAAGCCGATCGCGACTGCGCTCGCCGCGGGCATCGTCACGCTGCTGCTCTGCGCGATTTATCTCCTGCCGGTTGCCGAAGCCGTTTCGCAATCGGCAGAGTACGCGTACAAAAAAGCGGTGTGGGCGAAACAGGACCGCGGCTCGCCGCGCGCGTGGGTCGCGGCGATGATCACGATGGATGTCTTCCCGCATCTGCACGTGCGGTATTGGTCGAAACCGGAGCTGCGGGTTTTGAAGCCGGAGACGTCGTCGGTCGGCAGTCTCGTACTCGCGTTCGCGATCTACGCGCTCTGGCGCCGGCGATCCGCGGAGGCGTTTTTCTTCGCGTTCCTCGCGATCGCATGCATTACGGTCGAAGTCGAATGGGGACCGGCGGCGAATGCACTGCGCCATCTGCCGCTGCTCGACATCACGCACAACGAGCGG
>DATKFO010000836.1:0-2139 GCA_035544355.1 Thermoanaerobaculia bacterium | reverse complement strand
AAAAGAACCGGCGGACTATAAGTCCGCCGTCCAGGAACCCTGCCGCCGCACTGTCCTGCGTTCGATCGGTTACTCCACACGCTAAAATCCGCGTTCATGAACAAGAGCGCCGCTTTCACACTCTCCCTCTTGTGGCTCGCCGCCGCCTGCCAAACCACCACCACCACCGCCCCCCCGCGTCTCGAGACCACGCCGCGCCACGATGAGTGGGTCGACGTCAGGAGCGACACGCGCGTCGTGCGGACGTACGTCGTCTATCCGCAGCGCAGCGATCGCGGTCCCGCGATCGTGCTGATTCACGAGAATCGTGGACTCACGGATTGGGTGCGCACGGTCGCGGATCGCATCGCGGAGCAGGGCTACATCGCGATCGCGCCCGATCTGCTTTCGGGCACCGCGCCGAATGGTGGCGGCACGAAAGACTTTCCGACCGAGGATGCCGCGCGCGAGGCGATCGGGAAATTGCAGCGCGAGAACGTGCTCGGCGATCTGCGCGCGGTCGTTGCGTACGCGAAGAGCATTCCGTCCGCGAATGGACGCGTTTCCGTCGCCGGATTTTGTTGGGGCGGCGGGCGCACGTGGGATGCGGCGAACGGCATCAGCGGTCTGTCGGCGTCGTACGTGTTTTACGGAACGGGTCCGCAGGATGCTGCCGGCGTCGCGAACATCGACGCGCCGGTGTACGGGTTCTACGGCGGCGACGATGCGCGCGTGAACGCGACGATCCCGAAATCGCAGGAGTTGATGACCGCGGTGAGCAAGACGTTCGAGCCGGTCACGTACGAAGGTGCGGGTCACGCGTTCATGCGCGCGGGCGAAGCCGCGGACGCGACGGAAGCGAATCGCAAGGCGCAACGCGATGCGTGGGAGCGCTGGCTGAAACTGCTGAAAGGAGCGCCGTGATGCCGTTCCGCTCGATCATCGCTGCCACCGGCTGCTTCATCCCGCCCGTGCGCGTCGCGAACGACGCGTTCCTCGAGCACGACTTCCGCACCACGGGCGGCGCGAAGATCAACAAGACGAATCGCGAGATCGTCGATCAGTTCGAGGCGATCACCGGCATCCGCGAGCGTCGCTACGTCTCCGACGATCTCGTCACGACCGACATCGCATTCGAGGCCGCGAAGAACGCGCTCGACTCGTCGGGCATCGATCGCGAATCGCTCGACGGCATCATCGTCGCGCACAACTTCGGTGACGTGCGCGCGGGCAGCCTCCGCTCCGATCTCGTTCCTGCACTCGCCGCGCGCGTGAAATCGCGGCTGCGCATCGAGTCGCCGCGCGCGGTCGCGTTCGATGTCGTGTTCGGATGTCCGGGCTGGATTCAGGGCGTGATCATCGCCGACACCATGATCCGCGCGGGCGACGCGAAGCGCGTGATGATCATCGGCGCGGACACGCTGTCGCGCATCTCCGATCCGCACGACCGCGATAGCTTGATCTACGCCGACGGCGCGGGCGCCGTGATTCTCGAAGCGCGCGAAACCGACGATGCGATCGGAATCCTCTCGCACGCCGCGCGCTCCGACACACTCGATCACTCGTCGATGCTGTTCATGGGGCCGTCGTACAACGAAGAAATGTTTCTCGAAGCGCTGTTCCTCAAGATGGAAGGGCGCAAGTTGTACAAATACGCGCTGCAGACGGTCGCGGGCGCGGCGAAGCAATGCCTCGACAAAGCGGGCGTGTCGCTCACGCAGGTGAAAAAAATCCTGCTCCATCAGGCGAACGGGAAGATGGACGAGGCCATCGCGACCGCGCTGTTCGAGTTGTACGGGATGGATTCGTATCCGCACGAGGTGATGCCGATGACGATCTCGTGGCTCGGCAACAGCTCCGTCGCAACCGTGCCGACGCTGCTCGATCTGATGTCGAAGGGCCAGCTCGAAGGGCACACGTTCGCGAGCGGCGACTACCTGCTGTTCGCGTCCGTCGGCGCAGGCATGCACATCAACGCGTTCTTGTACCGGGTGCCGTGATGAAACAGCTCGCCATCCTTCTCATCGCGGCGACGCTCGGTGCCTGTGCGACGACGACGCATGACGTCGTCGCCGCCGACAGCGAAGAATTTCAGATTCAGGCGACGGTGCTCGCGGTCTACAACGTCATCTCCGGACCCGCGGGACGCCGCGATTGGAA
>DATKFO010000835.1:0-2001 GCA_035544355.1 Thermoanaerobaculia bacterium | reverse complement strand
ACGGTGTACGTGCGGCTGCCGCTCGTCGTGCAGCCGAAGCTGTCCTGCGCGTTCACCGAAAGCACTGCGTTGCCGTTGCCGTTCGCGATGAACGAGACGTTCGGCTGATTCGACGGCGAGGTGAACGATCCGTTCGTGATTGACCAGAACACTCCGGTCCACGAGCCTTCCGCGGGCGGATTGATGTGCGCGGTCATCGTCGTGTTCGCACACGACGAGGTGCTGTCGGGAATTACGGTGAGCGGTGGGAGCGTGCGCAGCGGAACATTCGCCGAGGCAGACGTCATGCAGCCGTCGCTCGACATCACGTTCACGTACAGCGTGACCGGGCCGGAGCCGTTCGCGTAGAAATGCGCGGTCGCCTGATTCGTCGGGCCGGTGATGATGCCGTTGAGAATCGACCAGTTGATCGCACTCCACGAGCCGTTCGCGGGCGGCTCGACGGTGGCATTGTCGCCACCGGCCACGCAGATCGAGGGATGGTCGAGCAGGATCGCCGGGGTGGGAAGCGTGCGCGGCATGACTTCGACTGTGCCCATCGTCACGCAGCCGTACGAATCGCGCGCGGCGACGTTCAGACGCGCGGGCGCGGTTCCATCGATCGAGAAGTACGCGGTGTTGCCTGTCGCATTCGGATAGCTCGCGCCGTAGAAATTGCCGTTCGTAATTGTCCAACTCACTTCGCGCCACGTGCCGCCATTGGCAGGAGGATCGATCGTCGCGAACGTTGGCTGATACGGACACATCGACGGCGAATCGAGCGTGATCGTCGCGGCCGGAATCGAGCGCGGCATGATCTCCGCCGTGCCCATCGTCGTGCAGCCGTACGAATCGCGTGCAGCGACGTTCAGTCGCGCGGGCGCGCTTCCATCGATCGAGAAGTACGCGGTGTTGCCGGTCGCATTCGGCAGGCTTGCGCCGTAGAAATTGCCGTTCGTGATCGTCCAGCTGACTTCGCGCCACGTGCCGCCATTGGCAGGAGGATCGATCGTGGCGAACGTCGGTTCGTACGGACACATCTGCGGCGAGTCGAGCGAGATCGTCGCCGCCGGAATCGAGCGCACCATCACTTCGGCAGTGCCCATCGTCGTGCAGCCGTGCGAATCGCGCACAGCGACGTTCAGTCGTGCGGGTGCGGTTCCATCGATCGAGAAGTACGCGGTGTTGCCGGTCGCATTCGGATAGCTCGCGCCGTAGAAATTGCCGTTCGTGATCGTCCAGCTGACTTCGCGCCACGTGCCGCCGTCCGCGGGCGGATTGATCGTCGCGAACGTCGGCTCGTACGGACACATCTCCGGCGAATCGAGGGAAATCGTCGCAGGCGGAATCGAGCGCGGCTCGATCACGACCGTATCGTCGCTCGAGCAGCCGTTCGCATCGGTCGCGATGACGCCCAACTCCGCGGGCGCGGTGCCGTCGATCATGAAGTGGACCATGGATCCCGTGACGGTTCCCCATTGGTCCGGAACGCTCGGTGCGATGAATTGTCCGTGCGAGATGAACCACTGGGCCTGTTCCCACGCGCCGCCGCCTTCGGGAGGAGGGATCGTCGCGAACGACGGCTCATTCGGACAAAGCGACTGCGTGTCGAGCGAGATCGTTGCAGGGGGTGGCGGGCTGACGACGATCTGCACCGGCTCCGACGTGACCGAACAGCCGGCGTTCGTCGCGGTCACGGTGTACGACGTCGTGGTCGATGGCGTATCCGCCATGACGCGGCCCGTCGCGCCGTTCGACCACACATACGTGTCGAATCCCATCTGGGCTTCGAGCGTGATCAGCTGTCCGGGGCAGCTCGGATTGCCGCCGGTGACCTGCGTGACGGTTGGCGCCGCGCACGTTTGCGCTTGCACGGCGTTCGCGCCGCAGATGAACAAAAGAACAGCGAGCGCAGCGAGTGCGCGCACCCTCACAGGGAAATGGACGAGCATGCTCTCTCCGAAGGATCGGTATCGAGCAATCGGGACTTATTACTCGATGGTTGGACTCTGATTTTGCCGG
>DATKFO010000834.1:0-6059 GCA_035544355.1 Thermoanaerobaculia bacterium | reverse complement strand
TTGCTGAGCACGAAGGTAATCTCTTCGTAACGCATAATGACTTTCCTATCGCCACGAAGGCGGCCCTGCAGTTCTACAACGAAAAAGAGGACCTCGCGTTCGACGAGCTCTATTTCCTCGGCGATTCCGAGGCCGAGGGCGTGGGATCGTTCGCGCCCGGCTCAAAGAAACAGGAAAATCGCGCTCACTACATCGAGCTCATCGCGGCACTTTCTGCGCTCGACTTCTTTCACGCGCCGACTCGCGCGATGACCGACACCGACAAGCGATTCTACGTCGCGGCACGCGAGGGAACGATCGTCGACTGGCAGAGCCTCCCTGTGACACGCGACGACGAGCGGCTGGCGCGTGAACGCGATCAGTTCAAATTGATTCTGTCGGCAATGACGATTTTCTCTTATGCGCTGGCGACCTATGGAAGCGAGGTCCTTGCGCTTCCCGACAAGGATCGCCCGGCCTGGTACCGCGACGACAGCCACTTCGGCAGGCGGTCGGGAAAGCAGGAGGAGCACGACATGGCGCTCGTGGAGAACCGCACGGCGGTCGACCTCTTCAGCACATTCGGCCGCGATTTCCTGGTGTGGCTGACGCAGGTCGCGGACGGAAACCGTCGCGTTCAAATCGTCAACGCCGACAAGCTTTGGAACGACAGCGGCGAGCTCACAGACCGTCATCGCCTTCCCAATGCGCTCGCATCACTGATCAACGCCCCGTCGAAACGAATGCCCTTCGGCGACTTCATCAATCTGATGAATGCGATGACCCTCGGAAATCGAGGCATGCGCGCTTCGGATAAGTACCTGAACCTCTTCTACGAGTCGGCCGTAGCTTATTGCGAGAGAAATTACGGAATGAGCGTTCCGGCGGAGGAGGCACGATAGCCATGTCCAAGCACCTTTATCTTCCACCGCTCCATTCCGAAGCGAACATAAAGGAGCCGATCCGTTCCGGGCATTGGGAGAACTCCGAGCGTCGCGTGATGATGCAGATCAGCGACGGCATTCTGGTCGACGAGAACGCAAAGGTTCGCGGAGTCAGCTCCGTTCCCGATATCTGGGCACGGCCGCTCATGTTCCAAAGCGCGATCCGTCCCGCGTCCGGCCATCCTTTGCGCGAGCGGCTCGTCGCCGAGTGGCGTGGGCTCCTCAGCATGATCGCCCTTGCTCGCGTGACCAACTATAAGTTGGACATCGTCCAGGTAACGCTGAATCAAGGGCGATTCGCCAACGCGCTGCGAAATCTCGAGCCACGGCCCGTCCAGCTCGAGAAGGGGCGACCGTATCGCTGGAGCGATATCTTCCTCGTGAAGTATGACGACGTGGTCGTAGGGGCCTTGTCGCCCGTGACGCTCGTGTATACGGCCACGGATTATCAACGGGAGCTGAAGAAGCGCGGACCGACGGGCCTTGTGGATGCCGAAGGCAATCTCTGCCCCCCGAATCAGTCCGATGAGAAGCTCGCGGTCGCGGAATGGGTCGTCAGCCTGCAGCGTCGGCTCAATCATCCGCGCGACCGGATTCTTGACACGGATCACAAGAATCCCGACAGCGCCACGGTCAACCTGATCAACGCCCTGCTCGACGAATGGGTCGGGGATCTCCGTGAAGATCTCGGCCTGCGGGCGGCCGATGAAGTCGACTCGAAGGAAGTCGCGGTCGCATCAGAGCCGATCGAGCAAATTCACGATTACCGCGTCTATGAAGAGATCCTCAAGCCGCTCGCCCGCGAGCCTGAGGCACCGGGTGCCCACCGGTCTGATCTGGCTCTGCGCGTGCGGTCCGACCGGAATTACAGCTCCCATCGCGAAGTCATCGTCATTACACCGCGCTTGCTGCGATCCAATGGCAAGGTCTGGAAAAGCCTCAGACTCGCGCATCTCGGCGGCGAAGCCGGACAGGCGATCGCCCGTTTTTTTAAGACCGCCTCGGGCACGCGGATCGACCGCGAAGACCTGTCCGAAGACAAAGCCGTCTGGATTCGGCCCGAGTTGTATTTTCTTACGGACACGCTGCTAACCGCCCCTGCAAAGGGGGATTTCCTTTCCGCGTCGGAGCAAGCATCCAATGCAGATGCGCGCTACGTGCTGCCGTTCCGGCGCGAGATTCTCGATTTCTTCCCGGCTGACGAGATCGTGCCGCTGTTGCAACCGGAATACCGGACATCGGATCGCGGAGTCGTGTTCTCCTTCCGCCTTCCTGTCGGCACTATGGAGTTCGAAAGGGTCGAGAAGCTCTATCGGGAAAAAGGCCCAAACGAAGGAGAGGGTGTCATTCGTCCGATTCCCGTACCCGTCCTCGAGCTCTTTCCGAATTACCTGGATCGCAGCTGGCGCCGGTATTACATGTTCCAGGCCGACTGCGAGAACGTCTCCTCCACACCGGTCGTGTTCGGCGACAACGACATCGTCACGCAGACGCGCGACGGCAGAAACAAGATCACCCAGATTACGGGCGACGCCGCATTCCCCGAGGGAATCGCACTCGCCGCCGCGCAGAACGACGAACCGATCGGGCTCATCGTTATTCCGCGGCCGAAGGAGCCGCATTCGCTGACCGGCACCTGGCGCATCGGCATCGACTTCGGAACATCGAACACCAACATCTATTTGCAAAGCGACAGCGCCGCGCACGCGCGTCAATGGTCGTTCGACTACCCAAAGCATTTGCGCCAGCTCACCGCGAGCGAAACGGCATACCGCACGGCGGCACTCGAGGAGTATCTCGTGCCGCCCCGCAGAATCGACCTGCCGATCGCGACGAATCTCCGCATCTTCAATCCGGCCGAGCGGAAGCACATGCTGCTCGACTATTCGATCTACCTGGCCTCGAACTTCACATTGCCTCCGAACGTGTATGCGGACATCAAATGGGATCGCGAGCAAGAGCGCAAGACCGAGTACTTCCTGGAGTGTCTGCTTTTTCTGTTGATGATGGAGGCTGTCGCCGGACGGGTCGAGACCGTCGAACTAGTGTGCTCCTATCCGAAAGCGTTCTCTCTGAGCACCATCAATATCTTCAAGCTCGAGTGGGAGCGCGTCTTCAATCGTCTGCTGGATGAAGGACCGAATCGCAGCGGCAACGAATATACCCAACGCAACCGGATCATGAACCGCCGCCGGAGTGCCGCATCCGATCCTGACCGGATCGCCGTTTCCGCTCCTGACTACCGCGTCGAGGCAATCGCCGCCGGGCACTATTTCGCGAGCGAAAAGACGATCACGCGGATCGAGGACCGGCTGCAGCGAGGCAATCTCGAGATCTGTATCGACGTCGGCGGGGGGACGACGGATATCAGCGTTTGGTACGGGAACCGGATCCTTTCCGACGCCTCAATTCTGCTGGCGGGGAGACAGATTTCCGGATTTCTCCAACACAACGCGATCATGCGCGGCTTGCTGTTCGAGGATGGAGCCGCTCGTGCGCTGGAGGAGCGTAAGGACGAGCCGGCGTCGTTTGCGGCACGCCTCAACATCGTGCTGCGAAAAGACGAAGCGAGCATTCAGGACCGTCTAATCAAGCACGCGAACCGTCGCGAGATCGAATGGATGCGGCGAATGCTCGCGACGGAGTTCGGCGCCGTTGCGTACTACACCGCCGCGCTGGTTACGGCCGTTTGCCGCGCGAACGACAGCGATTTGGTCGAGCGGCTGAGCGACAGCGGCATTGGAGTGCATTGGGGCGGCAACGCCGCGAAGTTTCTGAGCTGGGTCGATTTTGGCCGCTTCTCCGAGGATGGAGTGGCCTCGAAGATTCTCAAGGCACTCGTCTATAACAGCCTCAAAGAAGCCAAGCTCGCGGTTCGCTCCGAACGCGTCGGTCAGAAACAGTCGCCCGGCCACAAGAGCGAGGTTGCAGGCGGCCTGGTGGTGATGGACTTCAATCTCATCACGATGTCATCGGTCAGCTCATCGGATTACGAGATGGTGAATCCATCCTCCGAAGGTCCGCGAGTCGATGCCTTTGATTTCGAAGCGGCACGCCAGCGCGATGACGGCGGCGTTCCGTGTGGCGAGAATGTGGAGCTCGTGAGCGGCGATCGGATCGAGTATCACACTTCCGTGTCCAAGAACTTTTTCTTCGAAGGCACCCGGACGCGGCTCAAACGGACGACGCTCGAGCGGCTGACGCAGTTCGTCGACATGATGAACTATTTCGGGGTTCGTTTCGGGCTCTTTGCCGACGACACGAAAATCCGCCTCGGCGATCGCCAGCGCGGGCTCATCGCCGACACCGTTCGCGGCAGTTTCATCGAGGCAGCGGCGCAGGAAGAGGCGCGTCGTGTCGTAGAGCCGATCTTCATCAGCGAGGTCAAAGTCCTGCTCGAACTGATGAAAGAGAGCGCATGACGTGCACATCGGCATTGATCTCGGTACGACGTACTCATGTTGTGCCTATGTCGACGACGATGGAACGCCGCGCATCATCCCGACGGCCGAGGGAGAGACGACGACTCCCTCGGTCGTCTGGTTCGACGGCTGCGCCGCGGAAGTAGGGCGGCGCGCCAATGCCCGCAAGCTCGTCTCACCCGCGTTGCACGTTTACGAATTCATCAAACGGGACATCGGAAAGCCAATCGAAGTTCCGAACGGATGCGACGACCCGGCGGCTCCTTATGAGATCGGAGGATTCCGGTATGGTGCCGCCGGCATCTCGGCAATCGTTCTGCGCAAGTTGAAGCGCGACGCGGTTCGCTGGCTCAAGCGGCAGAAAAAGATCGAGGCGGAGATCGACGAGCGGCAGTTTCAGCTCGATGCCGTCATCACGGTCCCGGCATATTTCGGAGAAAAGGAACGTCAGGAGACGAAGCTCGCAGGATGTGCCGCGGGCCTCAACGTCATCGGCATCATCAATGAGCCGACCGCCGCCGCGTTGTCCTATGGCCTGATGAATCATCCAAACGCGCGGATCATGGTCTTCGATCTCGGCGGTGGAACGTTCGACGTCACCATTCTCGAAATGACCGAGAACGATGCCATCGTGCTCGGATCGAGGGGGCATGGCGCGCTCGGCGGCCGCGATTGGGACCAGCTGATCGAAGAGTACATCTATGAGGCCGTACACGCGCGCACCGGGCGCTCGATCCCCGAGTCGGCTGGATTCGAAGTGCAGCAGCGTGCCCTCGAGGCGAAACATTCACTGAGCGATGCACACGAGGCCACGGTCTTCATCAATGTGGACGGAATCGACGTCGATCTCCGTCTGATGCGGGAGCGGCCGGCCGATGCCGGCAGCGAGCTCGAAATGGAGGGCGCCGGTGCCACGCAGGACTTCTATTTCGAAGAGCGCGCACTCGATTTGCTCACGCAGTGCCGCGTCCTGTGCCAGTCCGTTCTCGCCGGCGTAACCATTCCGCAGTCGTGGGGAGGGAGCCGGCCGATGACGTGGGCGGATCTGGATGAGATCGTGCTGGCTGGCGGGTCGTGCCGGATGCCGATGGTTGCGAAGATGCTGGAGAAAATCTCCGGGCGAACGGTACGGCGGCACATTGAAGGGTTCGATTACGACACCGCGGTGGCGATGGGTGCGGCATTGTACGGGAGGCATCGCAGTCGCGTGCAAGACGTGGTGGCCCACAGCATTGGGGTCAAAGTTGAACAGAACGATCGGCAGTTCATCGAGCCGCTGCTCGTGAAAGACGCGCCGCTGCCGGCAAGCGCCGAGAAGCGTTTTCGCGCACGTCCGAACGCCGTGCTCTGGATTTATGAAGGAGAATCGACCCTAGCGGATGAATGCGTGTTGCGTGGCCGCCTGGAGCTCGAGAATCAGGAAGGAAACGTGGCCATCGCCATGAGGCTCGACGACAGCGGAATTCTGACGGTCACGGCGGACTGTCCGCCGAACGGCAAACAGCTCGTCGAGCTGCGCAACGAGCTGTTTGCCTTCGGGACACGGTGCACCTCTTTACGGGAACGGGTCCAGTCCATCGCGCTCAATTCGTGAGTTGTTCAGGTGGCGTTGGTTACGACGATATTGGCTGTCCCGGCTTTTTCGATCGCGGTCTGATCGCTCTCCACCAGCCAATCCATCGTGTACGTCCCTTCCTGATCGATCTGGTATTCG
>DATKFO010000833.1:0-7841 GCA_035544355.1 Thermoanaerobaculia bacterium | reverse complement strand
ACTCGAGCGACGGCGTGGACGCGGACGGATAGGTGAACGACACGTCGTGGAAGACGACGCGGCGCAGCTGTCCGAGGGTCGCGGGATTCTCCGGCTTCGGCGCGGGCGCGATCGCGAGGATTTCCTCGAGCTTCTCCATGCTCGCTCGCGCTTCCTGATACTGCGCGATGATCGCGCCGAGCTCCGCGAGTGGTGAGAAGATCGGGACCGAGTAGAAGAAGAGCGTGAAGAACTGTCCGATCGTGATCGAGCGATTGAACGCGAGCCACAACATCAGAAACAGCAGGCTCGCGCGCGCGGTGTTGATCAGCGTCCCTTGTAGAAAGCTGTAGAAGCGAAGGAAGCGCACTTTCTTCAGCTCGAGGTCGAGGATGCCGGCGTTGACGCGATTGAGTCGCTGGATTTCCTGTTGCTCGAGGCCGAGCGATTTCACGAGCTCGACGTTGCGCAGCGTCTCCGTGGTCGAGCCCGCGAGCTCCGCGGTCTGTGTGACGATCTCGCGCTGCTGCGCCTTGATGCGGCGGCTGATGAAGAACATCAGCGTGCCCATCGCTGGCGCAAGCAGCAGATACACCATGCCGATCGCGATGTGCACGGTGAATGCGTAGACCGTGACGAACACGAGTCCCACGATCGAGATGAAGAGCATGTTGATGAAGTTCGTGATCAGCGACTGCGCATCCGCGCGCGCCTTCTGCATCTTCTGCAGGATCTCGCCGGAGCGCTGGTCCTCGAACACGGAGTACGGCAGCGAGAACGAGTGCGACACGCTGCGCTCGTACAACTGCGCGCCGACGCGCTGCGAGACGACGTTGACGTAGTAGTCCTGAAAATTCTTCGCGATGCGCGACACCAGCGCGACGCCGACGTACGCGAGCAGCAGCACGAGCACGCCGCGCACGAACTCCTGCGACGAGATCGTGCCGATGCGCACCGCGTACTTGTCCACGATCAGCCGGAACACCTGCGGATCGAGCAGCGAGAAACACTGATTGATCGTGGCGAGAACGAGCGCGGCGAGGAGAAGCTTTTTGTATTTGCCGAGGTAGGCGAAGAGAAGTTTCACGCGCGCATGTTATCGTCGCGCCGCCTTGCGGTTCCTCCCCATCTGGACGCTTCTCGTCGCCCTCGCGCTCGCCGCGTTCCTCGGCAGTCCTCCGCTGCTCGATGCGGATGAGGGGCGCAATGCCGAGGTGGCGCGGGAGATGGCGGCGACGAACGACTACGTCATGCCGCGGCTCGATGGGCTGCCGTATCTCGACAAGCCAATCGTCTACTTCGCGGCGGAAGCGGCGGCGATGGAGATCCTCGGGCCGACAGAGCTCGCCGCGCGATTGCCGGCGTATTTGTTCACGCTCGCGACGGCGGCGCTGATTTTCTTTTTTGCGAAGCGCGTCATGAGCGCCGACGCCGCGTGGATCGCGGTCATCGCGTTTCTCTCGATGCCGCTGACGATCGCGTTCGCGCGCACGGTCATCTTCGACAGCGCGCTTACGTTTTTCATCACCGGCGCGACGATCGCGTTCTACTTCGCGATCGAGTCGCGCGAGCGGCGCTGGAGCGTGCTCGCGTGGGCGGCGATCGGGCTCGGCGTGATCACGAAGGGCCCGGTCGCGATCGTGTTGCCGCTGTTCGTCGCGATTCCGTACGCGATCAAGCGCAAAGCCTTTCGCGCGCTCTGGTCGTGGTGGGGACTCGTCGCGTTTATCGCGATCATCGCGCCGTGGGTGTGGGCCGTGTCGCAAGTCGTGCCGGAGTTTCTCCGCTACGTGCTCGTCACCGAAACCGCGGAGCGCATGGCCACGAAGGCGCTCAAGCGCACCGGACCGCCGTGGTACTTCATCCCGTATCTCCTCGGCGGCGCGCTGCCGTGGTCGCTCGTTGCGATCTTCAGTTGGAAAGAGATCCGCCGCCGCAACACGGTCGTGATCTTCCTCGTGCTCTGGGTCACGATTCCGTTCCTCTTCTTCTCGATCTCGCAATCGAAACGACCGCAATACATCCTCCCGCTGATGGTGCCGGTCGCGCTGCTCGTCGCGCGCGTGTGGGAAGACGCACGCACGCGCGTCACCGCAATCATCCTCACGATCCTCGGCGCGATCTTCGCCGTCGCGCCATTCCTTCCCGCGTTTCGCAAAATGAAACCGGTGCTGCACGACGCGGCGGAGCAGACGGCGATCGGACTCGCAATCGCATTCCTGATTGGCGGCATCGTCGCGCTCTTCGCGAAGCGGAAGGAGATCGCGTTCGCAGCGCTGACGATTCCGATGATCGCCATCCCGATCGCAGCAAACCCGCTCCTCCACGCCCTCGGCGAGCGCCGCAGCACACGCTCCTTCGTCGCGCAACTCGCGCCGCGACTTACTGCGAACACGCGCATCGTCGGCATCGAAGCCTTCACCGGCTCACTCGCGTTCTATCTGCAGCGGCCGATCGTCGTCGTGACCGAGGATGCGAGCGAGCTGACGAGCAACTACCTCATGCGGCGCTACGAGAAATTTACGAGCGATCCGAAGTCACCGCTGAAGCCGATCGCATGGCTCGCAAACGATCTCGATCAAAACCGCGAGCCGACGATCTACATCGTGCGCAACGACGACGCCGCACGGCGCGCGCTGCTCGAAGCGCGCGGCATGCGCAAGATCGCTGAGGGCGCGCATCACGTCGCCTACGCGAGAATCTAGATCAACACGCGCGGCTTCACCAGCGCGAGCATCGCCGCCACCACGCCGCTCACGCCGCACGCCGTCCACAGCGCCGTCTCGCTTCGCTCGAAGACCGCCGTGCCGATCGCGGGGCCGAGCATCAGGCCGATCGAGTATGCCATCACGTAGAGCCCGTGATAGCGGCCGCGCAGTCGTTCGGGTGCGAGGTTCGTGACGTATGCACCGGTCACCGGCGCGTAGATCATTTCGCCGATCGTCCAGATCACGACTGTCACGGCGAGCGCGGGCATCGTGCGCGCGAGGCCGGTGAAGGCGAAGCCGATGCAGTTCAGGAAATATCCGATTGCGATCAGCGGCTGCGGCGGGAGTCGCTGCGTCCACATCGTGAGCGCGAGCTCGAAGATCACGATCAGTGCGCCGTTGAGCGAGATCAGCATGCCGTAGTGCAATGCGGAGAAGCCCTGCCGCTGGACGTGAATCGGCAGCGTCGACGTCATTTGAAAATCGACCCACGTGAGGCAGAGCGTCGCGAGGAGAAACATCACGAAGCGGCGATCGGCGAGTGCGGCGCGATATCCCTCACCGGCGATTTCTTCATGCGCGGCGGTGCGTACACCTTGCGGCAATGCGATGAGCGCGATGAAGCCGTAGGCGATCGACGTGACCGCGTCGCCGAGGAAGACGTAGAAGAACGAGCGGTCGGCGAGGAAGCCTGCGGTCGCGGGGCCGGCGGCGACGCCGAGGTTCACGGCGAAGCGGTAGATCCCGAATGCGAGCACGCGTTGTTCCGGCGCGACGAGATCGCCGATGAGCGCGCTCGACGCGGGGCGATACAACTCCGCGGCGGAGCCCGCGAAAAACGTGCACGCGAGAATCGCGGGATAGCCGCGCGCCTGCGAAAGCGCGAGCATCGCGATGCCCGAAGCGAACATCGAAAGTGCGATCGTGTTGCGGCGGCCGAAGCGATCGGCGAGATGTCCGCCGAGCATCGACGACGCGATGTGTCCCGCGCCGTACGCGCTCACTGCGATGCCGGCCTGCGCGATCGAGTAGCCGTTGCGCGTCAGATAGAGCGCGAGCATCGGCATCACGAACGTACCGAAGCGATTGACGAACGTGCCGCCGAAGAGAATCCACGTCGCGCGTGGAAGCTGTCTAAGACGCAATCTCCGCCAACCCTTTGAGGAATCGCTCGACGAGCGCGGCGTCGAACTGCGATCCCGCTCCTTCGCGCAACTTCGCGGCGGCTTGTTCGCTCGAGACCGGGATTTGGTACGAGTGCCGCGACGTCATCGCGACCCACGCGTCGGCGACCTGAATGACGCGCGCGGCGAGCGGGATCTGATTTCCGCTGAGGCGGCTCGGATATCCGCGGCCGTCGGCGCGTTCGTGATGGCGCAGCACCGCGTGCGCGACGTCGCTGCCGAGGAGCGGCTCGACGAGTGCGGCGCCGACCAGCGGGTGCTCCGCGAGCGCACGCATCTCCTCGGGCGTCAGCGACGGACGTTTGTACAAACGCTCGTAATCGAGAATGCGCAGGCCGACGTCGTGCACGAGCGCGGCGAGGCGCACCGTTTCGATCTGCGTCGCAGGCAGCTCGAGCACGCGCGCGAAGCGATGCGCGACGACCGAGACTTCGCGGCAGTGCTCCGCGAGATCGGGAAACTTCTGGAAGTCGGGCTCGAGCAAACGCTCGGCGATCGCGAATCGATCGTGGCGGCCGGATGCTGCGGCGATCGCGCTCTCGACGGACGGTTCGATCTGCTTGAGAAACGTGTGCAGCGCGCGTTGTGCCTGCGCTTCGGCGGTGCGCTCGAATGCGACCGTGAGCACAAGTCCTTCGACCGATTGCTGATTCACGGGCGCGCTGAGAATCGTGCTGATGCCGGCTGCGGTGATGGGAACGCCTTGCACGCCGTACGGATAGATCAGGTTCGGCCGCATCGTCATGTGCGGTTGATTCGTGCGCTTGAGCCACGCCTGCAGGTGTTGCTGCAGCATCTCCATCGCGTCGTCGGCGACGTTCGCGATGGCGACGATCGCCTGCGGATTGTTGACGTGACCGGCCGCGGAGAAACACGCGAGCACCGCGCCGGGAACTGCGAGTGCGGAGGGAAGCAGCAAACGCGCGACTTCGAGATCGCCTTCGACGAGCGAGCGCTTGCCGGTGTGCGGCGCGAGCTGGCGTTTCGACATGATGTCGCGCGCCGCTTCGATCGCCTGCATCGCGGGCGGTGTGAGCACTTGCCCCGGACGCACTGCCGGTTGCGGCGTGGGGATCGGCACGACGTTCGGCGGCGGCGTTCTGCGTGCGGACGGCGCCGGTTGTTGCGCTTCGACGAGCGTGATCGGCGCGAGGCCGAAGAGATTGTTCGAGGCGAGCAGCGCGATCATCTCGTCGCCGATGCGGCGCGCGGCTTCGACGTCGGGCGCATCGAACGGCTTCTTCGCCGCTTTGTCGCGCATGTCGATGAAGCCGATCATCCGTCCGCGCGAGAAAAGCGGCGTTGCGAGCATGCGATCGTTGCCCTGGCGGAAGAGGATCTCTGCGAAGCGCTGATCGGCACTGAGTCCGTTGATGAAAAACGGGCTGCGCTTCACGGCGAGGCGATCGACGAGATCGTCGTTGGAGTTGACGACTTTCCGATCGGCGGCGTTGTACTGATAGCTCGTCACGAGCTCGTACGTCTTGTCGTTGAGATCGTGCGACGAGGAGAGATAGAGCGCCGCCTTCGTGGCCTGCACGTGCTCGACGCACGAATACAGAACCTGTTTGAGCCGCGGCTCGAGCGCCTTGAGTTCAGCAAGCATGGACCGTTTGAGGGTACCAGCCGCGCGAATCGGCGCGTGGAGACATTTCGTGCGTGTTACTCGAACTCGACGCGCAAGCGCAGTCGCGCATGCCCGAGGAGCGCGCCGGCGATCGTGCCTGCGGTGTTCCAGATCACGTCATTCACATCGGCGACGCGCGAAGGAGTGAAGTACTGCCACGCCTCGATCGCCAGCGTGAACGAGAAGCCGATGAGAATCGTGAGCACGTACGTCTGTAGCGTGGGCCGATCGACGGAGTAGAAAAGAATGAAGACGAGAAAGCCCCACGGCACGAACAGCAGCACATTCGCGATGATCGGCACGACGATCACGGAGAGGATCTGCGTCGAGATCGGCCGCGCCCCGAGCCGCCGCGAAAGCAGCTTCAGATCATCGAACGGAAACGGATGCAGCGACTCGTAGCTCTTGCCGGAGAGAAGAACGGTGACGAGGATGATCGTCGCCGTGACGGCGACGAGGAGTGCGAACGTGATGGGTTTGCGGATGACGAATTCTTTCATTCGAGTTGCAGAGTTACAGAGTTACAGAGTTACAGAGGGGTATGAACCGTTTCATGCTCCTCTGCAACTCTGTCACTTTGCAACTCTGCAACTCTCAGCGTTGCGGCGGCTCCATGTTGTAGAAGAACATCGCCGTCACGCGCTCGCTCGCGTTCGGAAAATCTTTCGGCAGCGGATTGAGCGGCGAGGAGAGGTCGATCGCTTTTTTCGCGGCGTAGTCGTACGGCGGGATGCTGGAGCCTTCGAGGATTTGCACGTTCACGATGCGGCCGTCGCGCATGATCGTGAAGCGGATCGTCACGACGCCTTTCATGCCGGTGCGGATGATCTGCGGCATGTTCGCGTACCAGTTCACGCGGATGCGGCTGACCATCGACTGCGCGTATTCGCCCCAGTCGTACCACTGTGTTTCGAACGAGAGCGGGCCCTGTTCGGCGAAGCCTTTTTCGCCGCCGCCGATGTTGCCGAGGTCGAGGCCGTCGCCTCCGTTGAGTGAGGCGACCTTGCCGACTTCGCGGATGGCGGAGCGCCAGTCGACGACGCCGTTCGTCGCCGCGCCGGTCGCGCTCGTCTGCTGCGGTTGTTGCGATTCGCGAAATGCGAAACGGCCGTCATCCTGTGGCGCAGGTTCCGTCGATTGCGCCGCGGTCGATTGCGGTTGTTGCTGCTGCGCTTGCGGCTGCGCGGGGCGGCGGCCTGGTGGCGGCATCGGCGGCGTGTACGCGCCGTTGCGTTCGCCGGGACGCGTCGTCGGCTGATCGCCGGTCGGTTGCGGGATCGACGCCTTGCGATTCTTGTCGGAGAGCGGCGCGTTGAGCGGCGTGCGATCGATCGCGGGGCCGGGCGCTTCATGGAAGGTTCGATCCTGCGGGTTCTGCCGCATCAGCTCCACGTACCGCATGATCGGCGTGTTTTGCTGCACCGCGGCCGCGGGGCGAACCAACCGCACGAAGAGGATGACGAGCGCGACGTGGAGGACGAGAGAAATGATCACCGCGAGGCTGATGCCTCCGGTTTTCTTCTCCTCGCTGACGATTAGATCGATGCGTTCTTCCACGCGCTTCGTACAAGTTGAGACGGCGATTCTTTGTTCCAGGTAACGATGTTACGGAACGGCGCTAAACTTCCGTCCGTCATGAGCGAAGGAACGTACACGCCGCCGCCATACCAGCCGCCTCCAACCTACAACCCGCCACCGCCGCAGCAGCCGGGCGGCTCGTTCGATTTCGCGAAACCGTTCACGTTCGTTTTCGAGGATCCGAACTGGCTGAAGAAAATTCTGATGGGCGGCTTGTTCTTCATCGCCATCATTTTCTTCTTCATCGGCCTCCCGTTCTGTCTCGGCTATTACGCGCAGCTCACGCGCAACATCCTCGAAGGCAAGCAGTACCCGCTGCCGGAGTGGGACAACCTCGGCGACTACTTCAGCGAAGGGCTGCGCCTCATCGGCGTCGCGCTCGTGTGGACGCTGCCGGTCGTCGTGCTTTGCATGCTCGTCGTGATTCCGATCGCGATGATGAGCGCCACCGATAGCGATGCCGCGCGCGGCATCGGCGGCGCGTTCGTCTCCATCATCTATTGCGTCCAGTTCCCGGTCTCGCTGATCCTCCGCTTCGTCATCCCGATCGCTCTGCTGCGCGCGATCGTCGAGCAGCGCTTCGGCGCCGGCGTCGAAGTCGGACGCATCTGGGCGATGATCAAAGGGAACTTCATGAACTTCTTCCTCGCCTTTCTCGTGTCGTTCATCGGCGGATTCGCCGCGGCCATCGGCGTCATCGCGTGCATCATCGGCGTGTTCTTCACGGCATTCTGGTCGCAGCTCATCACCGCCCACGGCTACGCG